>JAFOCU010000050.1 GCA_017381055.1 Lachnospiraceae bacterium | reverse complement strand
ATTCATTTCTATGTTTATATTAAATTATCTTACAACGGCCTCTATAACCGACTTGCCGTATACTGTTATATCTATCGTATGTACACTATCCCTATTAGCATCTAATGTAGCTTGCGGAAGAGGTATAGTAAGTTTCTCTTCTAAATCCTGCCAGATATAATCATTATACAAATTCTCCTCATATAGACCTACATGAATAGAACCGGTTTTAGGAGAAACATGCGTATGCAAATATCGGTATTTTATTGTCATAACTAAATTAGCCTCATCTGCAGGAAACACAGGGATATATAACAACGGGGAAATCGTATCCACGGCACTATGACCTAACCAATATGACTCCTCTGGTATTACAGTTTCCCCAACATCATTACTTAAAGAGTGCGCCTCTGCCTGTAATGCATCAAAATCTATATGCGGGAATAACGTCTGAGTAAAGGAGGTATTACCCATGACGCTGTTTTTTATAGGAATAGATATTGACGTATGTTCTGATGCCGGGAAAAGTAGTTGCCCCTTATCAAAGGCTTTACAATAACTATCCGCTTCCCATGAATCATCAGCCACTAATACATCAACATTTTTTACGACATCAATGGAAATGTCTTTAATAAACACCTTCAAGAAATCATAGGAGTTGTCAAAATCCAGCCTTGGACCTTTAATCTCTATCTGGAATCTACTTAATAGATGGTTAATGTTAAATACAGGATGGACTCCATAAAATCCGGAAAAATAGTTATACATACAATCCTGACCGGCATCTGTGAATACTTTTGCGACATCAGGATTCATCGAACTGATTGCTTCTACAAATTGAGCATCTGTATGATATGCAAAACTATGTGCGATATCATTTGTGCCATCTATTTCAATGTTGGCATATATTTTGTTATCATCCTGTACTCTAAATTGAATAGGGGCACCTTGGGTACCGAGCATGAAAAATTTGTATCTATATGGAAGCTCGTCGGATTTATAACAAAGCTTCATCAATGCACCATTATCATCAATAAAAGCACATCGAGATTGCGAACGAAGAAAAGATAGTTTCTGGTTCCATAACAAACAATAGTCCGGATCTCCATAACTTGCAGAGATATAATCGGCCTTGCCTCCTACCCTCTTGCTATGTGTCTTCAGTGCAAATGTATGAAATACTGACTTATTCTTGTTTGAAGCAGAAGACGTCACAAAATAATGCATATCACCATGATGCGCATTTGAATAATAAGGGTCAAAGACAAACGGTCTTATCTCTATTTGTTGTGACACAATATCCACAACGCTGTCTTTACTTGGATTTTGGCTATTATGTTCCAGAAATCTATCATTGAAAGATTCCTGACATGAGTGAACAAGCAAAATGACAAATAGATATAGAATAATACGCATATACATCACAATTTATCTTACTCGCAAAGATGCTGAGACATGTTGTTTTTTATAGGAATATCGTACGCTTGAAGAGTGGAACAGTCCATTTATTTCTGAGCCTCCTTCAAAGATTTACTCAAGCGTTTAGCCTCTATCTTTTGCAACTTACTTATGCTGTCTTCCCTTTGTTTTAGCAACTTTTCTAATTCTTTCTCCTTTATACCCTTCACAAGATTATAATATAATTTCATATCCTGCTCACCAAATACAGTGTCGGGCTTTATTTTCATGGCATTAAGTATTCTGCGCTTATGGAATTCATTCCAGAAACGGGTACTGTCAGCTTGCTCTATAATTCTATTCTTAATCAACATATCCAACTCCTCCCTACGATGAACAACATCATTATACTTATTCATGTGTTCATTCATGTTTCTTTGATATGCCAGAACTTGATTGAGATAATCATCTATCAGCGATTTATGAACCTTGTTTTTGATTCCTCTAAAACGCCACACCAGACTGACATGAACATCTTGTATCACCGGATACGGAACAATTTTCCATGAATCTTGTGAATTGGAAATATCATTGATATAATTATGGCTAATTCCATCATAAACATATGCGTCATATTTTACTGCCTTCCAACCTACGGCAAGCCCTAAATCCAGATCCAGACTTCCTTCCTTTGGATACTTCTGAGGCAACAAAGGCAAAGTATAACCTGCCACTACACCTAAGCCAAAGCCATAGCCGGCTTTCCCTTTTCCTGTCAACGATATATCCCAATCATCAATGGCGCTCCATAGTCCCAAATAATAAGCTCTCCAATTCCGGGGATTCTCAAGAGTTCGTCCAGATGTCACATTTCTTCGGAACTGATGATACTTATTATAGAACCAATTGCGAAAACGATGAGTTTTTATACCCAACGAATCTTCCGCAAAATCCAAAGAATCCAGTTGTTCAGGTGTCATATCACTGGATGCTCGTATTGACTCAAGGTCAATTCCTAAAGCCTTGGCCTTGCTACCAAGAGAATCCACATAGTAAGAGTACGCCGCCAAACTATCAGCATTGTAATAGATACTGGACATATCGGTATGAATCTTCTCAAAGTCGTCATAGTGTCTATTTAAACTTCCATATTTGCCGGTACGCCAATATTTACGAAATTCCAATCGGAGAGACTTTACATTATATACGAACTTTCCGTTCTTGCTATTGCCGTTATACTTTCCAAATACAGACAAACTGTAGTTGTTACGCGGAGAACTTTTTAAGTCATACTCAATACCTAAGTTGGGAAGCAAAGTGACCCAATCAACAATATTGGTATGAAAGCTAAATCTTTTATAAAAGCTGTCCTGAGAATATTTCTTTATTGTTTGAAGACGCGCGGTATCCTGTAAATGTGCATATTTATAGAACACGTTTCTTGCTTCCACAGGAATTGTATCCAATATACCCCTTGTGGAAGACAACGACTGTTCGTTCTGGGCATACATGTTTTCTGTAAAAAACAGATGTATACAAACTAATACAGCGGCGTTGCGTAATATACTGTATATATGATGCATATTATTTAGTTAAATTATGCCTTACAAAGACTATTATTTCATTTTCCAGAATGCCTCCTCAAGCTTTTTCCTTCTAAGGTAATCTTGGAATTCGCTTTGGGCAGACCCGCTCTTCTTCAGCTTTTTCCTGCTGGCACTTGACTCCTCTGAATATTTTTGGATGAACGACAATACACTTGGAATATTAACACCAATACTATTAGTGATGGCCTTTGCTTTAATGTCCAAGCTATTAGCCTTCAATATATGTTCTTTTGCTTCTTCGAATATTTGAGGATTATAATCAACGTATCCCTTCCATCTCAAATTAGTGCCTATCATATAATGTGCTCTGGCGGGATAATCTCTGATTTCAAGAATTCTACTATCTTTAATCTCATCTGCATGCTCTATAACATTTGCAAGATTGGCATTCCCTATTTCCATTTCCTTTTCCCATTCGGAATAACCATCCTTTACTTTAAGTCTCAGCGTTGTTGCATCGCGCTTTACATTATTTATATATTGCAAAGGAGATGAGTATGTTGATAGGCCTATCATATAATATACTATAACCTTCTTCTCGGGTGTGTCTGCATCTTCTAATGCCTCAAGATAATACTCTCGCATTCTGCTAACATCCTCGGTTCCTACGTATTTTCCCATACCGATGCAATTCTCGTACGTGGGACGTAATTTATATGAAGCCATACAATAACGATAATAAGTTTCATTATCAACCATCCCGTTTTCGGTCATCAGATGCACGGCACGTTCCAAAAAGGACGTGTCATTTAGGTGTGATTCCAACCTATCAGCGTAAAATGATTCCAATCTCTCTGAATTCGCGGCACCAGACTGACTGAAACGATATTTTATAGGCAATATCCTCTCTCCTGTAATCTGATTGATCTGAATATTATTAGCAAAGTTATTGTAACTACGATAAACTGAATATTCTTTGTTATGTATATTGTTCTTTATGCTATCCGGAATGTTGTAATAAGGCAATAACAGTTCGTCACATGTTTGAATAATGTCCAGATAGTCTTCAAGAAATTGTTCATAATACTGTTCCTTATCAGAGTTGTACAGTTCCTCGCATGTCAAATAATACTCATATATATAGTATGCTTCCAATTCCTTGGCAAACTCGATATTTTGTTCACGCAACAAGGCAAAGGCCATTCTGAAGTTTTCACGAGCTTTAGCCTTGTCATATAAAATTGCTGGATAATAATCTGGATTACCTGCATACTTATAATATAAGTGAGCATACTTGATCATGGCTACAGGTACACTTAATGTATCATCAGATGCCTTTGCCGTAGTATCTCGATTATTGCGAACAACATTTATACTATCCAAATCTGTAACAAAACGTTTTCCTACGCTTAAAATGTCATCTACGATAATCATTTTAATCGCAGGGTCTTGAGTATTGTCCAATAGACGTTGAAACGCACTCTTATCTACACGACCTAACTCAGCATTCTCCCTTTCTTCAAATAAATATCCATTATAGAAATAGTAGGTACAATAAGGAGCAATGTCATCTAATCTCTTGAAGCTCTCATAGAAATCCAGTCCGACACTTTTCTCCTCATTTCCTCTTATCACCGGCGAGTTTGGTGATTGAAATATCTTATGATAAAGTGTTCTTGCATCCTTTGCCTGATGCGGATCATTGCCTAAACGGGTTGTCCAATCACCTTTTACTGGTAATTGGGAATATAATGCCAATGTTCCTAAGAACAACAATATAAGTATAAGTTCTATCTTTCTCATTTACTAAATGGCTTTTCGTTTAACACCGGACGAATTGCACATCCTACTGGTCGAGGTATATAGTCAATACTCGGTATATGGCTGACGGATATTTTCAAACACACTGAAGAATCCATCTTGTTAGGTTCAATTGACTCTACATTAGAAACAGCATCCGAGTCAAGCAATGAAGAAGTCCAATAACGTCCCTCTGTTCCTGGACGGAATCTGTATGTACCATAGTCTCTGTAGCCTACCAATGGCATGAATATAGAGTCTGATTCATGGTATTTGTTCTTCACCCAATACCCCCTTGTCCCATTATGTATTACATATCGCCATTGGCACTTTTCTACAAGTTCCTTCATCTCATCTGCCGTTGGCATGCGCCATCTGTCTCCCCAAGCCTTTGAAGCGGCATCATCCTCAGGAAGAAGAATATACAAATAGTCTGGTACTGTCCCTATTAGTTCCTTATAAGTATATTTATGGTATACTTTTTCATCAAAATGCCTATATGTTGAATATATACCATAATATCTTTTGGTGTCTGTTTCACCCCATGCATAATAATTACCATATTCCTCTGGAGAATCGGCACCAATGTTCATATTTGCCCACTTAACGCTAAGTCCCAAATTTATCGCAGAACGCGTTGGTCTTTGAGCATATGCTACATTACTTATAAACACGACGACACAAAACGTCATGAATAAGCTAAGATAATTATGTGAATGCTTCATAAGTCTACCCTTTTTAATTGCTCCATGCCTTTTTGCGTATTTCTCTCATCTGTTTAATTAAGGCATCATACTCTCTGACTATCTGCTCCATTGGGATACCTGACTTTTTACGTTCCCAAAAATAAAACAACATCTGCCGATATGCATCATTAAAATATCCGTCAGACTCCAAATACCTAACATTATCTTCATTCAGAGAGAATGCATTCAGCATTGGCGCTGCCCACGCTGTTGTGGTAATCCCATACTCGCCCTGAGCATAAACCCTTGAACCTGAGTATCCATCAACCTCCAAATTCGTAACATTAGAATTTTGCGAACGGAAATGAGCTATAGCCTTCATGTACTCAACTCTATCGTCCGGATATGGAACATCTTTCCCATAAAGTATTTCCAGTGCTTCCCTGTATTTTCCCATTGCGATATATACGACAGCCTTATTCATTGCTGAAGTTGACATCACGTAATCCAAAACAGACTTATCTGTAAGTTCGTAATTCAAACACTTAACAAACATTACAAGGCCATTTAATTCCGGATATTCTAAAAGGTGATATTTCTTTATCAAATCATTAGCCCCCTCGAAGTCCTCATCCTGACAATACATCAATACCTGCGCAACTACAAAAGGCAGACTATTCATTACATCACGTTTGGCAACAGGGCCATCATCAAGATAGGGTTTTAGGATATTCTTGTCGATTATCCCTTTCTTCATTGAAGCCACTGCATAATAATATCCTGCCAAAGGATATGGAACCATTGTTTTGATATATGTACCTACGATAGTGTCTTTATGGGTTACTTCATCCTTGCTCTTAATGGCACTAATACGAACAAGCTCTCGTTCCTTATCATATTTATAATAAGCGGCTTTAGCTACCTTATAAAGTTCTTCCCATTGTTCCTCGTCGGCAAGATATGATATCATTGTATAATATTGATACGGTACCATTCTTGTCCTGAACTCCGGTTCGTTCGTATACTTTTCTATTATTTCGTCCTCAGATAGAATACGCTGCATTACAACATTTGCCTGTATTTCCACAACTCTTATCCTATCCAACACGTTTTGTTCAATATAGTTATACATAGCACGATTAGCATGTATAACACGATACTGAGCATCAAGGCTATTGTTGCTTGCAATAATTTTTCTTACTTCTATTGCATAACTCTGAGCCAAGGAATCATCCATTAGGCTCATACTATCAGCAACTATTTCCCAGGGAACGATATTGTCATACTCATTAAATTCTGACTTTATCGCTACATCTGGGAAGTGTTCTGATAATAAGGATATTATAGTTTTTGCACGGCTACGGGCAAGTTGTCTGTTTCTATTTTCCAATCCCTCAGGAGAAGAGTATCCTCTTACGATAATAGTGTCAATCTGTCCCTCCTTGTTGTTGTAGTAATTTCCAAGCCAAGTCAACATCCTATCGCGTTGAAGTAATGTCAGGCTATCTCTCAAATTTAAGTGAATGTCACCCTGTTCAAACCTCAAATTATAACTTGACCTATCCGGTATAGCCTCATATGTTCCTTGCTTATAGAATTTTGTTTTGTCTATTTCAACGAGCTGGCGTGCCGATTCCCACTCAAGGAAACGCATAGGCTCTATTTCCCTTCCATCATGAAAAAGGATTGAGTCCTGATAATAAACACAATTAAAATCCTCAAACCAAACTACCCCAGGGACATGCCATTTCTCACCCTTCTCTACGGATATAGAATGGGAATAAAGTATCTCTTCGCTGTTATGATCCGACAAGAAGAGACTATTGTCATAATGGTATTTATCCAGCATGTCACGAGAAACATCAAAGCTCATCCTTCTTTCCATACCCTTTTGGTACTCAATACCATCAACTACAACAGGTGGCATTGTATACAACACGGAATCCTTATGTTTCTCAAGGACTACCCAAGGAAACGCAACGAATCTGGAATCATTTCGTGCATAATCTCCTGATATACGTATAGGTCTATTAATCTCTACCGTATATTTGTTTTTTCTGATGGCAAGGCCTGATCCCTCTCCTTCCAATATCGGTTTTACTTTAATGCTCTTCTCCTTTATATTTGTTGCCTTTCCCTCATTAAAGACACCGGCTTTAACCGAAGACTCTTTTCTCGTAATCTGGCCTCCCATTCCGACCTCACTTGAGCCTTCTGACTTTAATACTAATTCTATCGTATTATCAAGAGAGCCTTTTACATAATCTTCAACGTAATATAAAGATATACCATATATATCGCCGGATACGCCATAGCCATCAAGTATTATTGCTCCAGACTTGCGGCCTTCAATAACACACAATCCATCCGTCTGAGTCTCTCCTCTTGCAACAACACCGTTACGGACCAAATCAAACCTTCCATAATTTCCAACGGCTTCCCGATATGCTTCCAGACCCTTATTCTTTATGGGGAAAGTATATACCATGACTCCCTTCAAGGGCTTACCTTCCGCATTTCTAACGTATATATTATACATTTGCGCCTGCATATCCACAAGCCCCACAAATGCTACAATTAAAAGGAGTATAAACTTTTTCATCTTGAATTAGCGAATATTCGTGTTATATACACTGCCCAACTCGTTATAAAGGAGCGGACATAATAGTACAGGATCTCTTGTCCGACACACGTCCTAAATATCAAGCAAACAAGCAGATACAGACGTTACAATCTTTAGAGGTCAATTTTCCTTGCAAAGTTAGTGAATAATTTCAATATGAGGAAATATATGTTAAAAAATATAAGGAAGACGACACAACATAAATACAAACATCAAATAACGCCAAGTAACAAACAAAAAACAGAAATCCTAAATATGGCACCCGTATACCAAGGTGGATGCCAACCTTTCTCTCTGCATAAACCGGTGCCGCATCAGAACTGAGAGTTGCATTCCTTTATGTCAAAAACGGCTTTGTTGGCAAGATCGTCACATAATAGCCACCAAGACCTAAAATGTCAGGATATTTTGTGTGATTTACAGTTGTCTTTTGGGGCTAAAGTAGAGAGATTAAGCACCGCCTATAGCGCAGTTATGGCAAAAATAATGCTTCTTGAGTTCGGATTTAAGCGATAAATGTACTAATATAGGGACTAATTCATGTCTTTTTCTTCAAAAACATAAAGCAAACAGCTGTATAATCAGCCCAGAGAAGTAGTATTTACTTTACAAAACAAACACGTTAACTTGAGCAAGTCAATGCTTTGCCACGTAGAAACAGATATATTGACTAACGAAAGTATTTCCCAAGGAAAGCATATTATGGAGTGAGTCTGTAAGTTACAAGGATTACAATTCCGTTAAAAAGCACAGGGGTAAATCCTGATGGCGCAAAAACATTCACACCATTCAGAATTCCTTGAAAAAATGCCGCAACGGAAATCACGAACAGGT
>JAFOCU010000357.1 GCA_017381055.1 Lachnospiraceae bacterium | reverse complement strand
TAAAAGGAGAGAGGGTACCTAGGATGAACAAGTTTTTAATTATAGGCAAGTCTAATACTGGCAAGTCATGTTTGATGGATGAATTGGTGGAGAAGAATCAGTTAAAGCCAGTAGGTTTTAGAATGCATAGCATAGTATATGAGAATGAATTTAAGGGATATTATATGAGCTCTATTAAGGCTGTAGAAGGATATCACAATAATGTGCCTATTCAGACAGTTCTTAAGAGCAAGCATAGAATTAACTTAACAGAAGTATATGATACATTTGGGGTACTTTGTCTTTCGGATGTGCTTAAGATGAAGAAGAAGGAATATGATTGTATTATCTTAGATGAGCTTGGTAGAGGTGAGGCAGAATCACCAGAGTTCATGGAGAAGATCAGACAGATTCTTGAGCTTGATGTGAATGTATTCATACTTATGAAGACAGTTAATACACCATTTACTAGTGAGCTTAGAAAGAGAAGAGATCTTATCATCTATGATATGGATAATATGTCGCAGGATGAGATATATTTAAGCATCGAGTCGAAGCTTGGTAAATAATATTGCAATCATTTCATTGACACGGATAGTTTTAAGTGTTATATTGAAAAAGAAATAAATATTAAGATAATGTGTAGAGGTCGCGTGTTTTAAGAGTACATATGCTGATGCTAACAGAAGCAGATGAGGTATATGGGAAGGAAAATACGCCGAAAGGTTGATATAGCTGTTTGTATTGACCTTGGGCATAGAGTTAAGAGCTCTATGACTGTCATTTGGGGCAATAGCCTTGAAAGCAAGGTTTATGCTTGCAACAAATGGGGAGCTATCATGGATCTTTTGTTATGATATTCATGAGCTGGACCTTGCGCCCAGCTCTTTTTTATAACATACATTATCTTCACTAAAAGGAGGAATTTTTTATGTCAATTTTTACAGGTGCAGGTGTTGCTATCGTTACACCTATGAATCAGGATGGTTCAGTTAATTATGAAGTATTCGCGAACATTATTGAGGATCAGATCGCTGGTGGTACAGATTGTATTATCGTATGTGGTACTACAGGTGAGGCTTCAACACTTTCTCATGAGGAGCACCTTGAGTGTATTAAGTTTGTAGTGGAGAAGGTTAATAAGAGAATACCAGTAGTAGCAGGAACAGGTTCTAACTGTACTGAGACAGCTATTTATCTTTCAAAGGAAGCTGAGAAGTATGGCGTAGACGGTTTACTTGTTGTTACTCCATATTATAACAAGGCTACACAGAAGGGACTTATAGCTCATTACAAGGCTATCAATGATGCTGTTACTGTTCCTATTATCTTATACAATGTTCCAAGTAGAACAGGTGGATGTAATATTTTACCAGAGACAGTTATGGCTATTTGCGATGTATGTCCAAATGTAGTAGCTATCAAGGAAGCTTCAGGCAACATTTCACAGGTAGCTAAGCTTGCATCTCTTGCAAAGGGTAGAATCGATATCTATTCTGGAAATGATGATCAGATTGTACCTTTATTATCACTTGGTGGAAAGGGTGTTATCTCAGTATTATCAAATGTTGCTCCTAGACAGACACATGATATCGTAGCTGAGT
>JAFOCU010000010.1 GCA_017381055.1 Lachnospiraceae bacterium | reverse complement strand
TGCACCAAATCCAAGAGGAATTAGTAAAATTGAAAATGGCGCTGCTATATCATGAAGTATAGACTCACTTGAGTTTTCCACAAGCTTAAAGCTCCAGCTAAACGAAGCCATTATAGTTACAAGCGCATTACATACAAGAATAATCGTTCCTGCTTTAATTATATACGACTTACCTCTATCAACCATTGATAATGCAGCTTTTATCACACTAGGTACCTTGTACTCTGGAAGTTCTATAATAAAAAATGACTTTTTATATTTATAACGTGTAATAAACTTGATAATAACCGCCCAGAAAAGGATTAAAATAATCCCTGCAAAATACATCACTGGCGCAACCCATGTTTTACCTGTGAAGAAAGCTCCTGCAAAAAGTGAAATAACAGGTATCTTTGCACCACATGGCATAAATGGTGTAAGCATTGCTGTAGTTCTTCTCTCTCTTTCATCTCTAATAGTACGGCTGGCCATAATGCCTGGAATAGCGCAACCCACACCGATTACAAAAGGAATAACTGACTTACCTGAAAGACCTACTCTCTTAAAAATCGGATCAAGAACTACTGATACTCTCGCCATATATCCACAATCCTCAAGCAAAGCAAGAAGGAAATACATAACCATAACTAGTGGCAGGAAACCAACCACTGCACCAACACCACCTATAATACCATCTACAAGAATAGCCTGCAATAAAGGATGAACTCCACTCACCTTACCACCAACCCATTCTCCAAACATTTCAATAAATGTAACAAGTCCAGGAATAGTTTTTCCAGATTCAAATTCATATCCTTCCGCAATCCAAGCACCAATTGTTGACTGTGAAATATAAAACACTGCAAACATTACCGCCACAAATAATGGTATACCGATAATAGGATGTGTAACTACTGCATCTATTTTATCCTGATAATTTTTATCCTTTGTCTTAATCTTTCTACTCTCAACCTTAACTACCACACCGTTGACAAAAGCAAATCTCTTCTTATCTTCCTCAGTAACAGCCTCCTTATCATTCAAGTTGATATCTGCCTGTACATATGGAGACTTTTGCTCTTTACCAATCACACTCATAGCAGTATTTATCAGTTCATTTAATCCTTCGCTAGATGTAGAAATAGTCTTAACAACCGGGCAACCAAGTTCCTTTGCTAATACCTTTTCATCAATCTCAGTCTTCTTCTTTTCATTAATATCACTCTTGTTAAGTGCTATTACCATAGGAATTCCCAGCTCTAAAAGCTGTGTTGTAAAGAATAAGCTTCTGCTTAGATTTGTTGCATCCACAATATTAATAATAACATCCGGATTTTCATTCTTAACATATGTACTTGTAACACTTTCCTCATTTGTAAACGGAGACATTGAATATGCACCAGGCAAATCTACAATAACTATCTCAGAATCCTTATTAGCTATATAGTTATCATCTTTCAAAAAACTCTTCTTAATAGGGCATTCCTTCTTATCAACAGTAACTCCTGCCCAATTTCCTACTCTCTCATTTTTCCCAGTAAGGGCATTAAACATTGTTGTTTTTCCACTATTGGGATTTCCTGTTAATGCAATTCTCATTATATTTCCTCCTAAAACATCTTTTATTTCGTTAGTCATAAATTATACCTGTTAGTCTAAACTAACTGCTATCCAAAAGTTAAGAGTTCCAGTTAAGAACTCTAACTCTATCTATATCTCAACTACTTCCTCTTATATCTATACGGCTACTATCTA
>JAFOCU010000356.1 GCA_017381055.1 Lachnospiraceae bacterium | reverse complement strand
GCATCTGGTATATATGCATTTTTCTTTGGTTCGAATTCTGGTGGAGGATTGCTTTATCCTACAAGAGAATATGGTATAGATGCTTTAATGCATACATTGTTTTGGAATTTGCTTACATTCTCGATTATACCAATATTACCGATTTCGTTATTATATATAATTATTTATTTGATCGTTAAAAAGAGAGAAGGAAAAAAGTAAAGGATAGTTTAAATGAGATTAAAAAATATATTGATTGTCGTAAAAGATATAGAAAAATCAAAGAAGTTTTATCATGATTTGTTTGGACTTAACTCGGTGCTGGATAATGATGGGAACATGATTTTAACAGAGGGATTAGTTCTTCAGGATGAAAAAATATGGAAAGATTTTTTGGGGAAAGAGATAGTTTGCAAAAATAATTCTTGTGAACTATATTTTGAAGAAAAGAACATAGAAGCGTTTGTTGAAAAATTAGAAAAGCTTTATCCGGAAATTGAGTATGTAAATATGTTAATGGAACATAGTTGGGGACAGAAGGTTGTTCGTTTCTATGATTTAGACGGGAACCTAATAGAGGTAGGCACACCGATGTAAAATAATACAAGCCAAGAAAAAGCTTGAATTTACCAATACAATTATAGAAAAAATAAACAAATGCAAGCAAAATAATAAAAAAACAGAAAATTACAAGAAAAATATAAGAAAAAAGTAGAAATATGCCGATAAATATAGTACTATAAAGATAGGAAAGTTTCGTGTATCGTGAGGTGAGGCATATGGATAACCAGATTACCAAACATATTGCCGTGGTTGTAAGTGAAGATGAGATGAGTGCAGACCTCTTCTTGGGAGTGGTTGATGACCCGGATGTATATAATGTTGACGAAATAGTTGAATATATTAAGGAAACTGAGCATATAGTTGCAGGAGTTAAGCCGTCTGTTATTATGGAGATGATTAATCAAAAGACATATGGTAAGATGGTGACTGTTGCTATGGGGGCTCATGGTGTTGACGGTCGAGATGGTTTTTACAATTTTCAATTCGATACAAGTCCAAGCAAGAAACCAAAGGTGTTGCCGGATGGAACAGTAGATTACCATAACCTTAATTTAGTGCAGAGTGTAGTTATAGGAGATTTGCTTGCTACATATGTGCCTAAGTGTGAGGGACGAGATGGATTTACTGTTAGAGGTAAGGTGATACCAGCGAAGCGATGTAAGGATCTTCCACCTCTTAGAGGAAAAGGATTTACTGTATCTTCAGATGGAAAGAAGTATTACGCAGCTTGTGATGGCAAGGTAGAGTTGTCTATGGGACAGTTAAATGTATTGCAGTTCCATACTATTAATGGTGATGTAGATTTATCTGTTGGTAATATAGATTTTAAAGGTGATTTAGAAATACTTGGAAGTATTAAAGAGGGGTACACTGTAAAAGCTACAGGCAATATTACAGTTAATAAGCTTATAGAAGCAGCTAATGTTGAAGCTGGTAAGGATATATTAGTTCGTGGAGGTATTCTTGGTGGAGGAAAAGCGGAGATATCAGCTGGTGGAAATGTATATGCGTTGTTTATTGAAAATGCAACGGTAAATTCCAACAATTGTGTACAGGCAGACTCAATTGTAAATTGCAATGTAAATGCATTTAGTGATATTAATATTTTCGGTAAGACTTCAACGATTGTAGGAGGAAAGCTTAAGGCAAATCGAAAAATTAAAACTAGAAAAATAGGTGGCGATGTAGGTGCTGCTACAGAGCTTACAGTTGGTATAGAGCCAGATGCATTGGCCACATACACTAAGATGGCTAAAGAATTGGAT
>JAFOCU010000355.1 GCA_017381055.1 Lachnospiraceae bacterium | reverse complement strand
GATCTTCCTGTTTTAGACCAGCCAAATCACAGGAATCACTGATCAGTGTTACACGATCAGCACCTTTCAATTTATAAATCATTTTACATACTTCAGGACTCACATGTACAAAATCAGCAATCATTCGCTCTATCACATCCGGCCTCTGTATGAAGATTTAACTTATCAAGACCCATAGCTGCACAAGAAACCTCAGGAATATTTATATCCATAACCTGTCCCTCGTTAGCTCCCATCTGAATAACCATTGTTCCTATATCAAGGGCTCTTACCGTTACAACTGATTGCGCTGCGATAGTTCCCTCATCAATAGCTACTCTCATCTCAAATCCACCAGAAGCAGAAAATGTAATATTATTTCCATCTACCTCTAAAGTTGTACTATCTGGGAATTTAAATATATTGTTTGCTGCTGTATCTAATTCTATATTTGCATCTGTACCCTGAGCTGATAACTTCATCTCTAAACCAAGTTTTTCAGCAAGTTCTTTTGTACAGTTAATTTCTATTGGATAATTTGATCCTAATATATCACTTTTAAATGTGATATTTGTTCCATCATAGTTAACAGAAATATCACTAAGATCTGCTACACCCTTAATCTTATCTAATACTTCATCAATAGTATCACCTTTTTCAATAGCTACACTTTCACCATTAACATTAATAGTACCATCAACCTCGATTCCTGTAACAGGTACATCTACTGGATTAGATGTAAGTGTTGAATAAGTAGCCTCTCTATTCACGATTACCTTATATGCTCCTGCAGGAACTGCATCTGAAATATATGTAGACCTAACACCTGGCATATCTGTATATGTTCTTCTAGAAAGCTCTCCGTTGATAAGACCTCTTGTATTATATTCTGTATCATTAGAAATTCTGTCAATTTCATTCTGAAGCTGTGAAATTTCATCCATAAGACTCTGTCTATCCTGAGCAGACATTGTACCGTTGGCACCCTGAACAGAAAGCTGTCTCATACGCTGTATCATCTCTGTTACTTCATTAAGTGCACCTTCTGCAGTCTCTACTACAGAGATACCATCAGAAGCATTCTGAATAGCTCTATCTAAACCTCTAAGCTGAGTCTTCATTTTCTGTGACATAGCCGCACCTACTGGGCTATCCTCAGCACTATTTATCTTATAGCCACTAGAAAGTCTCTCAAGGGAAGCAGACAATCTATCATTGGCTCTATTTAACTGGTAGCACGAACGTAATGCTGACATATTAGTATTTATTCTCATAAGCGATTCCTCCTGGGCTTACTAATTCTATATCTTATGTTTTTTATATCGGCATAAATTTAATTTTAATTAGAGTTAAATATTTTTTAATACCTTATGTATAAATGATTTTGCCTCTCTTACAAGCTCACCATATGTAGTATTATTATCTTCTACTTCGCCTTCATAAGCATTTTCGTTATATAAATCTGACCACATTCCATCCAATACTTTGTCAGTAATTACCACTTTGCCTTCAACTAAAGTCTCAAGTTTTATCTTAAGTTCACTGTTATCAACTGCAGCACATACCTCATAGCTTTCAGCTTTTTTATTAATAAGGACTGACAATTTACCCTTGGCAGTTTCTGCAAATATAGTAATTCGACCCTTTTCATTTGCCTGACCTTGCTTAAGTGTCATGTGTACAACAGTTTCTTCACCAGCAATTTCCATAGGCACATAATAAGATTTATTTTCAGCCTGCTTTGCCATAAAACTAAAAGTATTAAGCATATCTTTTCTAAGTATACTTCTCTCGAACGTATCAACTAACTCTGTTGCTTCAGCTGCCTTAGATAAATTTTCATATGATGCAACTATATGTTCCTCTGACATTTCACTCTCATCTGATGTCCAAACACTTTCAAGCTTATCAAGCTCCGCCTTCACTCTGTCCTGTCCATCATTTCGTACAGCTTTATAAAATGCTTTATCATAAGCTAGCATAGCGCTATAAATATTATTAATAGAACCATTTTCCATTGAAGATGTTATACGCATAAGTTCCTGCTCTGACACAGTTTCATTATCTAACACCTTATCAAGCTTCTTAATAAATCTCTCATATTTATATTC
>JAFOCU010000049.1 GCA_017381055.1 Lachnospiraceae bacterium | reverse complement strand
TGATTGGCTTTTGTACCATAATAATTATTGTTAGTCAGTTTCATTGTTAAATACCTCGTTGGGTTCTTTTATCTCGGCACAGTTTTCGCAACCAATTACATTACCGTTATTATCCACGATAAGAAAACTCTAAATTACTGTTTCTTAAACTGATAAAAAAATTATCACATTACATAACACTTGTCAAGCATTTTATTTAATTGTTCTTTATTACAAAATTCTTTTTTCTATTTACAAAAAACAGGCATAAACGAAAGTAATTTCTCGTTTATGCCCATTTTAAAACATTTAAAGTCCTTCTATCAAATTATGCAACAACCTGATTCTTACCTGCACGCTTAGCTTGATGTAACTTATCGTTTGCTGTATCCAATATTTCATCTAAATCTAATGTCTTATCATCTACAACCATACCTGCACTAAATGTAAATTTATCCTGCTTTGTATTTGTCGAAAATTCTACAAGTTCTTCTTTTACCTTGTCAAGTATACCTAATGTCTCATCCTTGCCTAGTTTGTCTATCATTACTACGAATTCCTGACCGTCGTATCTACTAGCAAAGCCTACATCCTCAACATTCTTTTTCAATATATTAGCAAATTCCACAAGAACACTGTCTCCAAATACAAATCCATATTTATCATTAATTTCCTTGAAATCATCTAAATCAATATGAATTACTATGAAATCCTTCTCCAGATCAGTCATCCATTTTTCCAATGTGTCCATCATATATCTTCTATTATACAAACCTGTCAATTGGTCATAATGAGCAACAAGTGCTAATTCCTCGGTCATTTTTACAATCTGTGCACGCTGCTTTTCATATTGTTGTAAAATAATTCTAACCAAAACAAATAATGCAATGGCAACTATAGAATACGCCCACAACACTGTCAACATCTCAGACTCTGTAGTCTGCTGACCCCAGTCATATGGTACCGCATACGACAAAATAATACATATAATATCTATAAAAAATACTATACCAAACATCACCCACTGTGATGCTTTAGGTAAAAATAAAACTATGCCTGCAACCGCCAAAATAAGATAAGCACTAGTAGGTGCACCATATACATACATTAATAATGGTAATTCCAAGAGTGCTGCTATACTCACTATACCAGTTGAAGCTACATCAATCTTTTTTGTAATCCAACCAAATACACCAAATCCAGTTAAAACCACAAAACATACACCGCACATAGCCGTAGCTTCTGTTAACCCTGTAAGTAAAAAACATATAAGAAATCCAACGCCATCTGCTACACAGGCAATAATAGCTAAGGTTCTAAAAAGCTTAGTCTTGAGCTCCTTCTTTAGCTCTTCATTTATATTCATCTTCAAGTACCCCCAATGTACTAAAAATTACCTAACAATTTTACCACATTGAAGGTTCTAATGCAAACTGTAATATGCCCAAATAATAATAGCAAATCACAGTAATATTGCACAAAAAACAGCCTAAAATACAAACCTATCTACCCGAAAAATTGAATGCATCCACTCCAGGATAAATAGCCATATCTTCCTCACAAAGTTGTTGTTCTATTCGAAGTAACTGATTGTACTTTGCAACTCTGTCTGTTCTACATGGCGCACCTGTCTTTATTTGACAAGTATTAAGCGCAACTGCTAAATCAGCTATAGTTGTGTCCTCAGTTTCTCCCGACCTATGAGATGCTATAGCAGTATAGCCTGCGCTATGAGCTAGCTTGATAGCATCTATTGTCTCTGATATTGTCCCTATCTGATTTAGCTTAATAAGAATAGAATTGGCATATCCACCATCTATTCCTTCCTGTAACCTCTTTGTATTGGTAACAAACAAATCATCTCCAACTAATTGAACTCTTCTGCCAAGCCTCCTGGTTAGCTTTTTCCAGCCCTCGTAATCCTCCTCATCCAATCCGTCCTCAATAGAATAAATTGGATATCTATCACACAGCTTTTCGTAAAGCTCTATCATCTGATCTGTTGTACGAAGGACTACCATACTCTCTGTATCTGGCTTAATAGCTTCGCAAACGCATGCACTTTCCTCATCACAAATACTATCTCTTTGTTTCTTTAAAATCTCTGTCTCTCCTTGAAAATAATACATCCCAGCATTGTCTTCATGAAGTTCTGAAGCCGCTGCATCCATAGCAAATACAATATCCTCACCACACTTATAGCCAGCCTCTTTAACAGCTCTTTCTAGATAATCAAACACTTCAAAAGCATCCTTTAAATCTGGCGCAAAGCCACCCTCATCACCTACAGCCGTTGACTTTCCATCCTTTTCTAATAATCCCTTTAGACAATGATAAACCTCCGCCCCCATTCGCAATGCCTCTTTAAAACAAGGAGCTCCCACTGGCATAATCATAAATTCCTGAAAATCCACCGTATTTTTTGCATGAGCACCACCATTTAATATATTCATCATAGGAACTGGAAGCTTCCCCTCCATTTTATCTCCTAAAAATCTATATAATGGCATATCATTAGCCATAGCTGCTGCCTTAGCAGACGCAATAGATACGGCTAATATTGCATTTGCACCAAGCTTTGACTTATCCTTTGTTCCATCAAGCTTAATCATAGCTTCATCTATCTCATATATATTTGTTGGGTCCATCCCTTTTAAACAATCATTAATATGTGTATTAATGTTATTAACAGCTATCAGCACGCCCTTCCCACCGTATCTTTTATCATTGGCATCTCTAAGCTCCAATGCTTCAAATTCACCTGTAGATGCACCACTTGGCACTGCTCCCATCCCTACAGTTCCATCAGATAAATGTACCTCTGCCTCCACAGTTGGATTGCCTCGTGAATCCATTATTTCCCTTCCTATTACTTGTTCAATTTCCAAACTCTTCATAAAACCTGCCTCCTATAATTTTATGATAACTAGTTTATACAAAAATTTACTTTTTATACTTATCTTACCAACGGCAAGCTATCCTCTAAACACAAAGTTCCCCACCCTAACTGCGTATTTGGCCACATATCAAAACCTCTCAAACGCCTTGCTCCTTTTATAAGATAAGCCTTCACCTTTTCTCCATACAAATACCTATCTTTGCCCATGATAATTCCCCATTCCATCATAAGTGCTGCACTTCCAGTCACAAACGGCGTAGCAAACGATGTCCCCGTTCTTTTAGCCGTACCCCCTCCTGGTGTAGCAGTTAATATATCAACTCCTGGCGCTACAATATCTGGCTTTACTTGATTTGTCGCTCTGGTAAAACCCCTTCCCGAAAAATCAGCATAGGAAAAATTTAAGGAATCATATGCGCCCACTGATATAGCTTTACTAGCCGTAGACGGAATGGTCAAAGTTGTATCTGCCTCCGGACGAATAAACCTAGTGCTACTAGATACCCTCTCTCCGCTAAGCCACATATCATATTTTCCATCAATAATTCTGTCCCCCATAATATTTATCTTCCATATTCCCTCTTCCACGTATTGCAAATCAGAAACAAACTCTATGTATATCTCCTGGTACATACTATAGGGCGCCGGTTCTCCTGCAAAAATAAGCAACCTAGTTGCTCCTACTTCCACTGAAAAGCTTACTAATCTTTTATTCTCCACAGCTATTTCCTCACCACTCGGAGATGTTACAGTTATACGAAACTCATCACCATATGTTTTCCATAACTGAAGGGTAATATTCTGTTCAAATCTTCCAACAGCTAACTCTACTATATCCATATTATCCGAACTAACCCTACCTGCTGTATGAAGAGAAGTACTTCCTTCATTTCCAGTTCCTATGACAATAACATTTCTCCCCACATTTGATGCATCATCTATAAACGTAGATAAAAGCGAAGTTCCATCATGAGAACCATAATTGTTGCCAAAGCTTATATTGATAGCTATAGGTCTTCCATAAAAAAGACCTCTTTTTACACAAAAATCAATAGCTTGCATAAGTTGTGTGGTTCTAGGAAAACCATCCTTTTTCTCCGCCCCAAGTTTTACCACTATAAGCTCTGCCAAAGGCGCTACCCTAGCAGCAATACCAGCTACCGCAGTTCCATGTCCCGATACGTCCACTCCTCCTATCATACCTGTCCTCTGAGATACCGTCATGGCTAATGCTATATCTATTTGTTCCTTTGTGTATACTGTTTGATCCCATAGCTCTAAAATCCTACTTTTTCCATTCTCATCTAGAAAATACTCATGACTATAATCAATCCCAGAATCAATAACACCAATCAAACACCCCCTACCTGTCAAGTTCAAAGGCAACTGTTCTGTATTTCCATCCAAATAAAAAGGAGCCTCTTGCACACTGTCTATGCAAGAAACTCTCTTTCCGTTCTCTATTGCAAAATTTAATCTTTTAGGCTTTTCAATATATATAATCTCTTCTAAATTAGCCAACGTATCTATTATCCTCTCAGGAGCAACTATAATTGCATAATTATTAATCAGCTCTGTAACTGTAGCCCCTAGACTTCTCACCCTACCAAGGTCACCCTCATATCTAACTATAAGCTCCCAGGCTTCTTCTTCGGGTATATATCCTACATTTAGGTTATCCGTCTTAGCCCTAACCGCAACAGGTGTATCCAATGCAAGATTCAACTGATTTTCTACCTTTTGACTATTCATTCCTACCTCATAATTATTTGCATTCACTAAAATAATTAATAACAAACTATAATTATGCTATAGCTTCTTCAAAATATACCTTGTACCACACAAGAAATACATAAATAGTCCATATCTTTCTGCTATTATCTGCTTTGCCTGCCTTATGGTCCTTTAAAAGAGACATAATTCTATCTGTATTAAAGAACTGTCTTGAAGCCTCACTCTCAAAAGCTTCCTTAACAATATTAAAATATTTGTCTTCCTTTAACCATACTCTTATAGGCACTGGGAATCCTAGCTTTTTCTTATTAGCTGTTGCCTCTGGAAGATGTCTTTTCGCCGCTATTCTAAAGGCATATTTTGTGGCCTTTTTATTACATCGATAATTAATCGGCATCTTCTTACTATAATCAAATACTTCAATATCTACAAGTGGCACTCTAGACTCAAGAGAATGAGCCATACTCATCTTATCCGCCTTAAGAAGAATATCTCCCTGTAACCAGAAGTTAATATCAATATACTGCATCTTTGCGATGTCATTTAATCCCTTAACCTGAGCATAGCAAGACTCTACAATCTGACTAGGTGGAATATTAGTTTTCTGTGTCTTTAACAGCTTACTTCTCTCCTCAACAGAAAACATATTGGCATTGCCTATAAATCTTTCCTCTACAGTCTTAGAACCTCTGATGATGAAGTTCTTGCCCTTAAAATTAGGCAATTTCTTCGCTATAGCTGCCATCGGTTTCTTAATAAACTTTGGAATAAACTTAAATGGTCGCAAAGAAATAGGCTCATGGTATATGTTATATCCACCAAAGAATTCATCTGCACCTTCACCAGATAAAACAACCTTAAGATGCTCTGACGCCAACTGATCCACAAAGTAAAGTGCTATACAAGAAGGATCTGCCAATGGCTCGTCCATATAATACATAACCTTTGAAATAGAATCAAAATATTCGTCACTATTAATATTCTT
>JAFOCU010000354.1 GCA_017381055.1 Lachnospiraceae bacterium | reverse complement strand
TGTATGGACAGGATATGCAATCAATGTTGTATCAAAGAGAGGCGAAAGAGAAGTTATCGTAGGTCCACAGACTCGTTTACTTGATTATGATGAAACTCTTGAAGCTATATCATTATCAACAGGTAAGCCAAAGACAACAGAAAAGTTACTTTCAACTGTCTATTTAAGAGTTGAAAATAATAAGATTTCAGATGTTATTAATCTTCAGACAAAAGATTATGTTGATGTTCAGGTTAAAGTGTCTTACTGTGTAGACTTTCTTGAAGAGTATAAGGATAAGTGGTTCTCTGTAGATAACTACATTAAGTATTTATGCGACAGAATGAGAAGTATGTTAAAGCGTGAAGGCAAGAAGTATGATATTCAGGAGTTCTATGCTAACTCTACTGACATTATAAGAAATCTTGCACTTAATATTGACTCAACACCAGAAGTTTCAGAAAATGAAAAACCAAACAAAACTGGTAGATTATTCAAAGAGAATGGTATGTTCTTAAAGGATGTTGAAGTTCTTTCAGTTGGTGTTGAGCGCGATATTGCTATGATTCTTGAATCTCACCAGACAGAAATGGTTGAGAAGGCTCTTGAATTATCTGACGCAGAGGCTAAGATGAAAGTCGTTAAGGCTCTTGCGGAAGTAGAGAAGAAGGAAGCTGAACTTGCGGCTGCTAATAAATTATATCGTGAAGAACTTAATTATAAGGCTCAGTTAGACCATATGATTAAGGATGAAGATATTAAGGCAAAACAGCGTGCGGCTAAGCAGGCTGAAAAGCAGGCAGAGTCTGACTTACAGAAAGTGCTTGATGCAATTCAGGCAGCGCAGTTAGCTAGAGAAAAGGCAGAATCTGATATGTATATGGCGAGAAAGAAAGAAGAAGCTGCAATTAAGAAAGAAGAGCAGGAAGCTTACGCAGCAACAGTGAAGTCTATTATGGAATCAATCCAGCCAGACCTCGTAGCAGCATTAACTTCATCAGCGAATGCTGACTTAATGGCAACTTGTGCACAGTCTATGTCACCATACGCTATTGCAGATGGAGCATCTATCAGTGATACAGTTAATAAACTTATGAGAGGAACTTCATTAGAAGGCATCCTTGATAAGATGGTAGACAACAAAGTAGTTAAGATTGACTAATTAAAATAATGGGTGGGGATAATTCCTCACCTTTATTTTTTATAAAAAATATGATATAATATATGTATAAGAAATAGAAAGGATTTAATAAATATGTTTGATAGAGAAAATGCAGCAAAATTTTTAGATAGTGTAAATAATATTGCATTTTTTGATGCTTTGGAAAGAATTAAAACAAATCCTAATTTAATGCACAGTGACCGCTGGAGTATGATTTATGATTTACTTGAAGAAAACAATTATTCAACAAAAGGAAGTATAGTAACAGATTTAACATACTATATTGAAAATGATATGTAAGGAGATGAAAATAATGGAAGAATGTTTTGACAATATTTTTGCTCTGGCAGATATTCACGGTAAATGGCAGCCTATCAGAGATTTTTATTTGGCTAATAAATTAAAATATAAGTTGGATGCGAAAAAGAATATAATGATTTTACTTGGCGATTCCGGTTTAAATTATTTCTTTAATTATAGAGATGAAGAAGTAAAAAGAAAACTTTGTGAGTTCCCTTTTACTTATTTTATAATTAGAGGAAATCACGAGCAAAGACCAAGTATTTGTGCAACAGAAAATCCAAATAATTGGCATATGGAGCCTTTTTGGGATAGTCCTGTATATGTAGAAAACGCATATCCTAATATTAAATATGCATTAGATATACCAGCTATATATTTAATACCTTATATATCAGCTTATTGTGAAGGAACAAAAGAAAACAATTATAATGATGAAGGAGAGCCTATCTATAGATTTAGAAAAGTACTTACTTTACCAGGAGCTTATTCAGTAGATAAGCATTATAGACTAGCAAATGGATGGTCTTGGTTTGAGCGAGAACAATTATCTGAAAAAGAAATGGCAGCCGGGCTTAAAATGATTCAACGCGCAGGTAAAAATTTTGATTTAGTATTATCACATACTTGTCCAATCATTTATGAACCAACTGATTTATTTTTGCCTTCTGTAGACCAGTCAATGGTTGATAAAACTATGGAAAGATTTCTTGGAGAGGTTGAATATAATATTGATTATAAGCTATGGTTATGGGGTCATTATCACGCATTAAGAATTTACCCAACAGCAAATAAAGGAAAATCTCAGCCTATTATGTTATTTAATGGAATAGCTCTTGATGTTGCAGATTTCTTTGCTAACTATATTGACAAAGTAGACTTTGATATAAAACTCGCGGAAACATAGGAGGAAATAATGGAACCAAGTAAATTATATATTATAGATGAAAATACTTTAAAACACTTATTAACAAGAGATAAGGAATTAACCTATCTTGAATGTGCGGGAGTAGATAACTGGAGTTGTTATGGAGGAGGTCGTGATGAATTTATTTTACGAGAATTAACAAAAATAAATGGTTGCGTATCTACTCAAGAAGTTGAAGAAGGATTAGAATTTGAAGATATTGCATATAGTTTATTAGATAATTTTACTGAATATCACGAGCCATCTTATGAACCGCCATATGAAGATGATTTAAAATA
>JAFOCU010000353.1 GCA_017381055.1 Lachnospiraceae bacterium | reverse complement strand
TTATCAACAAAGGATGATCTTCGTAAGTATCTTGAGGAAGATCTCTACATTTCACAGATATATACTGAAGTTTGGGATGTAGTAATGGAAAACCTTAAGATGGAAAGCTATGATACAGACAAGTTAGATAAGTTAGCAACAGAGCTTGAGGAGTATGAAGAGTACCAGGTTTATATGACATACGGTATTGGTATGGATGAATATTTAGAATATTTGGGAATGGATAAAGAGGAATTCTCAAAGACAGTAAGAGAGAGTGCTAAGGAATATATGAAGCAGGAGATTCTCGTTGATGCTATTGCAGAGAAAGAGGGAATCGAGATATCAGATGAGCTTTATGAGGCTAAGATTCTTGAATATGCTAAGACATATGGTTTTGAGACAGTTGATGAGTTTCAGAGCTACTATGGCGATATGACAAGAGATGATTTTGAGTTTACAATCCTTAGTGAGCTTGCTATTAAGGTAGTATGTGATAATGTTGTATTTGTTGATGGCTTAGGCCTTAGAACTGAAGAGGAGACTTCTTCAGAAGCTTCCACAGAGCAGGCTACAGATGAAGCATCAACAGGTGAAGAGGAGACTACAAAGTAATTATGATTCCATTATTGACAGCTCAGGCTATTGAGAAAAAATGTAATTTTGAACATGTAATACTTCTTGGAAATTATGAGTTGTGTTACAGTCTGGGTGTTCTTTCGGCAGCTGCAGGTCTTCCAAAGAAAACTGAGTTTTCTAATGTTGGAGAATTAAAGAATGAGGTGTTAGAAAGTATTCAGAGCTATACGCCATCAAATGTTCAGATGGAGCGATTGTTGTGTATAGTTAAGGAGATGGATACATACACAGACGAATATCATCCGCAGATGTACGAAGTATATGAAAATGGATATAATAGAGGAAGTTTCTAATATTAGGGCGCTACGAAATGTAGCGCTCTTTTGTCATATAGGAAGTTCTCGGTGAGAACTTCCTATACCATAAAACAGGGAGGTATACATATAATAAGATATGTGCTATACTGAGTTCTAAGAATTTATTAAGTGAGGAAAATAATGGTAGAGTTTATTGGTAATTATTTTGTTAATAAGAAAGGCGCTAAAGATTCAGAACTTAAAACACGTCAGATTTATGGTACAGTATGTAGTGTTGTAGGTATTATGCTTAATGTGTGCTTGTTTGCGGGTAAGTATTTTGCAGGTGCTATAACTGGTTCTATAGCAATTATGGCAGATGCGGTTAATAATTTGTCTGATGCAGGATCATCGTTTATTACATTGATAGGGTTTAGATTTGCAGGTAAGAAGCCAGATGTTGATCATCCATTTGGTCACGGAAGATTTGAATATATATCAGGTTTTGTAGTGTCTATGGCTATTATAATGATGGGATTTGAACTTATTAAGTCATCATTTGCTAAGATAATTTCTCCAGCAAAAATAGAAACAGGAATTTTGTCTATGATTATTCTTGTGGTATCTATACTTGTTAAGTTATATATGGCATATATGAATAGAAGTATAGGTAATAAGATAAATTCATCGGCTATGAAAGCTACTGCAGTAGATAGTTTAAGTGATGCATGTGCAACATTTTTTGTACTTGTGTCTATGATAGTTATAAGAGTGAGTGGATTAAATATCGATGGATATGTAGGTGTGCTTGTATCGTTATTTATTTTCTATGCTGGTTATAATGCG
>JAFOCU010000352.1 GCA_017381055.1 Lachnospiraceae bacterium | reverse complement strand
GCTATAAAGAACAGTATTTCGTTGTGGAAGAGTAATTCTAATGTGTTGCCAATAGGTGTGAATAATACTATAGAAGATGCAGAAAACATACCAGTTATGGAAGTTAAAGGCGTCAAAGTAGCGCTGCTTAATTATACAGCAGGTATGAATAAATCAATAGAAAGCCAAGATGATAAATATATGGTAAACTATCTTGTAAAGGATGAGGTAGTGGAAGATATAACAAAGGCTAATGAAGTTGCAGATTATGTAATAGTATTTCCATATTGGGTCGCTGATTACACATATGAGACAACAGATAGCCAGAGAGAATTAGCTAAGGCTATGGTAGAGGCTGGAGCGGACCTTATAGTAGGAGCAAGCTCACATTATATTGGCGAGATAGAAGAAATACAGACTGATAATGGCAATGTTGGTATGTGTTATTATAGTGTAGGTAATTTCTGTTCTTCGTTTAATTACGCAGATGCAATGATAGGTGGAATTGCTAGAATCACTCTTAAACTTGAGGATGACAGCATTACATTAGATGAGACAAAGACAGGTTTGATGCCTGTAATTACTCATTATACACATACAGAAGGAAATGCTAATATAACAGGAATATATCCTATATGGACATATACAAGTGAAATGGCAAGTAGTCATGGTATTATAACTAGGGGCGGAGTGTCATTTAGCATGGAATTTATAGAAAAAATAATATCTGATTATATTGATGAGAAATATTTATTAAGGCAATAATAGTAGGATGAAAGTAGAAAGAAAAATTTTACTTGATTTTATACTTTTGCTGTGGTAGAATTAGAAAGCTTGAGTATAGGAGGTGTAATGACAATGAGTACAGTTTTAACAGTTGTTTTTATTATAATAAGTTTAATTTTAACAGTAGTAGTATTACTTCAGGAAGGTAAGTCAGCAGGTTTAGGCGTAGTTAACGGTGCTGCTGATACTTATTGGGGTAAGAATAAGGGTCGTTCAATGGAAGGCGCACTAGAGAAGTTCACTAAGATTTTAGTATTCCTTTTTATCGTGATTGCAGTTGTATTGAACATAATAAATAAGTAATTTATGATTAACAAAAGACCTTTTCTACGAATGTAGAGAAGGTCTTTTTTACCATATAGGATTCAAGTGTCAAAAGGTCATAAACCACTTGTGCTTGCACAATGGTGGTTTGATGACTTGTTGACACGCCACAATATGAGCATAAAAGTGGGGCGCTAGCTCCACGATATGCGAATAGTGTGTAGGATTGTGGGAGTGCGTAGCACGTAGCAATCCGTTGAATCTATATAAGGATATTAAAGAATTAGGAGGTATATAGGATGGATAGACTTGAGGAAAAGAAAAAAATAATATTGGACGTGATAGCTGGCGAATTCTATGTGCCTATGAAGATAAAGGAGTTGGCTATTCTACTTAATGTGCCTAAATTCCAAAGAGAGGAGTTACATCATGTGGTAAATCTTCTTGAGAGTGAAGGCAAGCTTGTTATAACTAAGAGAGGCAAGATAATGCTTCCAGAGGGTATAGAAGAAAAAAATGAGAAGATGTCTTCGGATTTTATTGAAGGTATTTTTGAGTCTAATCAGAGAGGCTTTGGTTTTATTAGAATGGAAGATGGAGAGGATATATTTATACCTGAGAGCCAGGTGCATGGAGCTCTTCATACTGATAAAGTTCTTGTAAAGCTTACAAGTCAGGGGAAGGGGACTCAAAATTCTAGTTCTAACGCAGCTTCGACTAAGTTAAAAAGAGAAGGAGAGATAGTTAAGATACTAGAGAGAGGCTTTCAAGAAATAGTTGGTATATATAAGAAAAGCAAGAGCTTTGGTTTTGTAATATCAGATAACACAAAGTTTACTAAGGATATTTATATCCCAGTGGAACGTTCTAAAGGTGCAGTAACAGGACATAAGGTTGTTGTTAAGATAACAGATTTTGGTGGAAAGAATAAAAAGCCAGAAGGTATTGTAAAAAAGATTATCGGACATATTAATGATCCAGGGACAGATATTTTAAGTGTAGTTGAATCTTTCAATATTCCTATGGAATATCCTAAGGATGTGTTAAGACAGGTTGAAGACATGCCAGAGGAGGTACCAGCTAAGGATAAAGCTGGAAGATTGGATTTGACGGGTGTGCAGATGGTTACTATTGATGGAGAAGACGCCAAGGATTTGGATGATGCTATATCTCTATCAAAAGAAAATGGCATATATAAGTTAGGTGTTCATATTGCTGATGTGTCTAATTATGTCACAGAGAATAGTCCCCTTGATAGAGAGGCATTAAAGCGTGGAACTAGCGTTTATTTGGTTGATAGAGTTATTCCTATGCTTCCTCATAAGTTATCCAATGGGCTATGTTCGCTAAATGCAGGCGTTGATCGTTTAGCACTTAGCTGCATTATGGAAATAGATGAGAAGGGCAAGGTTATAGGTCATAAGATTGCGGAAACTGTGGTGAATATAGATAGACGAATGACTTATACTGCAGTTAATAAGATATTGACATATTCTGATGAAGAGACTTGTAAGGAATATGAAGAGCTTGTGCCAATGTTTAAGCTTATGGAGGAATTAGCAGCAATTCTTAGGGAAAAGAGAAGAACAAGAGGTTCTATCGATTTTGACTTCCCTGAGAGTAAGATTTACCTTGATGAGAAGGGATTTCCAGTTGATATTTTGCCATATGAGAGAAACGTGGCGACAAAGATTATTGAAGACTTTATGCTTATTGCTAATGAAACTGTGGCAGAGGATTTCTTCTGGCAGGAGTTGCCATTTGTGTATAGAACACATGATAATCCGGATCCAGAGAAGATGTTGAAGCTTGGAACATTTATAAGTAACTTTGGATATGGTATAAAGACTACCGGTAGTGAGGTTCATCCGAAGGAAATTCAGAAGCTACTTGTAAGAATTGAGGGCACACCGGAGGAGGCGCTTATTAGTCGACTTACCCTTCGTTCAATGAAACAAGCGAAGTATACAACTGTAAGTACAGGTCATTTTGGACTTGCTACCCAGTATTATTGTCACTTTACTTCGCCTATAAGAAGATATCCGGATTTGCAGATTCATCGAATTATTAAGGAAAATCTTAGAGGTAAGTTAAACGAGAAGAGAATAAATCATTATGATAATATTCTTGCAGACGTTTCGGCAGAGGCTAGTCGCTTGGAACGTAGAGCTGAGGAAGCAGAGCGAGATGTTGAAAAGATGAAGAAAGTTCAATATATGTCCCGTAGAATTGGTGAGGAGTTTGAGGGTGTAATATCAGGAATAACTGCTTATGGAATATATGTAGAGTTACCTAATACAGTAGAGGGTATGGTTCATGTAACATATATGAAGGATGACTATTATCATTATGATGGAGACCGTTATGAAATGATAGGTGAAAAGACAGGAAATGTGTATCGCCTAGGACAAACGGTTAGAATAATGGTTGAAAATACCGATAAGATTAATAGAACCATAGATTTTTCTATTGTTTTAGATGAGGAAAAGAGGTAGAGAAAATGGGAAAAGAACCATCAAAATTAATTGCTAATAATAAAAAAGCATATTTTGATTATTTTATAGAGGAAAGCTATGAAGCTGGCATTTGTCTTCATGGAACAGAGGTTAAGTCTCTAAGAATGGGCAAATGTAGTATAAAGGAAGCCTTTATTCGAATTGAAAAAGGGGAAGTTTATGCTTACAATATGCATATTTCTCCATATGAAAAGGGTAATATATTCAATAAGGACCCATTGAGACCTAAAAAGCTTATGCTTCATAAGGCTGAGATTAATAAGCTTACAGGTCAGCTAGCAACTAAGGGATATACACTTGTTCCTCTTGAAGTATATTTTAAGGGAAGTCTTGTAAAGGTTAAAATAGGTCTAGCCAGAGGTAAGAAGCTATATGACAAACGTCAGGATATAGCTAAAAAGGATCAGCGTAGAGAGGCTGAAAAAGATTTTAAGGTTAAGAATCTATATTAGTAAACCTATAGTTTAATTTCTCACTAAATCGTTGACTTTAGATATAAGTTGGTATATATTTAGTGAGATATCATCTCGGGGATGTACTGGTTTCGACAGGGATTTTGAAGATGGTGAAGCTATCCGTATGCAATGCGTTAAATGGCGAACTTAAATATAAACGCTGAAGATAATTTAGCAATCGCTGCCTAGTTGCAGCTGTCTTAACCTAGTGTCCTACAGCTAGGATTAAGGCATCGACCTTGTAGGGAACATCGCAGGCAAAGCTTTGAGTCGGCGATAGATTTATGAAGCTACTGAATCTGTAAGGATGTTTGTTTTCGTGCAGAGGAGGGAATGTCAAAGAACAAACTATGATAGTAGAAGAACATGGGATGGATTTTTGGACAGGGGTTCAACTCCCCTCATCTCCATTATAAAGTAAGTTTTATTTTTAAAAGAACAAGGGAAGGTCGCTTGTTCTTTTTTTTGTTTAAATATTGACGAGAACATATCTTGATGTTAGACTTGATACTGTGTATGTTTTAGGGGCAAACATATGAAAATAAGTTAAAGAAAAGGGAAATTTATTATGAAGAAAAAATTATTAAGTTTACTTGTAGTAACTGCAATGGCACTTGGTATAGTGGGCTGCGGAGGTAAAACAGAACCAAAAAAGGAAGAAAATACAAGTGTAGAGACAGAAACAAGCAATGAAACTACCAATGATGATGCTAATGGAACAGTAGAAAATAAGAATAAAATTAGTGCTATTATGCCTATTATGAATAAAGATGAATATTTTGTCTTTACTTATGACTTTTCAGATTTTCCTGAATATGAGCTTATTACTCGTGATGACTCACAGAATAAGTTCTATGTTACTGGATGTATGAGTGTTGAAAACAAGGAAGAAAAATTATTTAGCATTAATAAAGGATATGTAAAGGGATACGGCGCTAATTATATATCTGTAAGATCTGAAAAATTTACACCTGAGATAACAACAGAATCTACAGATTTGATGTCTATGTATTCGGGAACACAATATGACACACAAAAATTAAGTAAAGATATAGAATATTTTAAAACAGATATGTTAAGTAATGCTTTTAGTGTAAAAGAGGGTGACGAAGTATGGGAATACAATGGTTTCTATATTGTGCCAGAGATATATCCAAAGACAAATACATATCACTACAAAGTAGTTAAGTTTTACGCAGAAACAAATTATTATGCAGAAACAACAGTACAGTCTCCTATGACAGAGTTTAATAAGGAATATGTTGAAAGTATCGTAGATAGATTAAGCGTTCAGTATATATCATCAGCAGATAAGTTTGATAAATCGTTATTTTATTATGAAGATGCTATTAGTGATTTGTTAAAAGATAACTATGGTATTGATATAGGAAATGCTTATGATATTTTGGAGATAAGAGATGATGAAATAGCTTTTCGAGTGTTGAATGATAATACTACAGCTCATGTTATTTATCTATCTTATATAGGTAAAAGTGATACTCAAGAAGAAATAGCTGCTAATCAAAGATATGAAAATTTAGGTTCTCATAAAGATTTTAATATTTATCAGTTTAAGTATGATGTGGGTGAAAGTCCAAAAGAATATTTGTTTGTGACAACTAATGCTATACAAAAAGATGAATTGGGTTCTTATAAGTACTTAATGATTACAAGTGATACTAATATGGAGCATACACAAGTAGATTTTGAATATATTAAAGAAAATCTATTATTAAATGTGGACTCTTTACAAAAGTAAAATATTAGGTTAAACTATTATAAAAGTAACATACATAAAGGAGAAGAAGATATGGATAACAATTTCAACATGCAGCAGCAGCCAATGCAGCAACCAATGGGTCAGCCAATGCAGCAGCCAATGGGTCAGCCAATGCAGCAGCCAATGGGTCAGCCAATGGGCCAGCCAATGCAGCAACCAATGGGTCAACCAATGGGCCAGCCAATGCAGCAGCCAATGGGTCAACCAATGTATAACCCAATGTATCAGCAGCCAAAGAAGAGCAATAAGGGGCTTATTATTGGTATCAGCGTTGGAGCATTTGTATTAGTTGCAGCTATCGTAACTATCGTTTTATTACTTGTTCTTGGTGGAAATAAGGATCAGCTTATTGGTAAGTGGGAAACAGCTGAAGGCAATTCATTTACATTTGAGAAAGATAACAAGGGTACAGTAAGTTCTGGAGGCTTTAGCTTACCTATCACATGGTCAAGAAAAGGTGATGAACTTACAGTAACT
>JAFOCU010000351.1 GCA_017381055.1 Lachnospiraceae bacterium | reverse complement strand
CATTTCTTAAAAACTTTATATCTCCTGCTAAATTTCAAATTTCTAGAAAATCTCGCTCAAATTTTTTGACAATTTAGATAAATTATCTAATGTTAAATTTTAGGTATAGTACAAGGAGTAGAAAGGAGATAAAAATGTACGGACAGCCTAACTATTTTTACCAGCAACCGCAACAAGTACGTGGTGTTGATTTTATGCAAGCACAATATCAAAATACTGGATTAAAAGGAAGACCAGTATCTTCAATAGAAGAAGTGCGAGCAGCTCAAATAGACTTTGATGGTAGCTTATTTGTTTTTCCAGACATAGCTAATAAATGTATTTATACAAAACAGATTTCCGCGACAGGTTCTGCAATATTAAATAAATACAATCTACAAGAAGAATCGCAACCTGCATTTCCGACTTATGTCACCAAGGAAGAATTTGATACTATTATAAGTCAATTAAAAACTGCAATTGAGAGTAAAGATGCTTTAATTATGCAACTCACTCAATCTCAAGTTATGCAACAACAGGCGCAGCTTCCGCAAGAACAACCTGCGGCCGCACCTAAAAAAGAAGTTTTAAATTTTTAAAGGAGAGATGAGATATGGCTTATAATGTAGACCCAATGCAATTACTTCAAATGATTAGAGGAGGGCAAAATCCTCAACAATTAATGATGAGTGTTTTACAACAGCGAACACAAGGTAACCCACTATATGAAAATTTATATAACCTTGCCGCAAAAGGTAAAACAAAAGATATTGAATCTATTGCAAGAACAATGTTTAAAGAAAGAGGTCTTGATTTTGACAAAGAATTTAATAGCTTCAAGAAAAATCTTGGGCTTTAAATTAAATAAATAACTTTATCAATTAAACAAGGAGGACAAAAACATGTTTAATGGAGGAAACTCAGGATACAGCTTGTCAGATATTGCAGCTGTAACAGAAGGAAACCGTAATAATGACGGTTTTATGAATGGAGATGGATGGTGGATTATTATTCTCTTCATTTTATTCACTAATGGCGCAGGCTGGGGCAATGGCTTCGGTAATGGAGGCTATAGTGGAACAACTACTAGAGAAGAAATTAGTTATGGTTTTGACATGAATGGTTTAGAAAATGGCATTCGTGGAATTCAGCAAGGTTTGTGCGATGGTTTTTATACACAGAACACAACATCATTACAGGGCTTTAATGGATTAAGTGCACAGATTGCGGATGCCGCAGCAGAAGTTCAGCAAACATTATGTCAAGGTTTTAATGGTGTTAATACTTCAATGTTAACAGGTTTTAATGGAGTTAATACAAGCCTATTAACAGGATTTAACGGCATTCAGGCACAGATGGCTAATGACGCTCTTGTGGCTCAGCAATGCTGCTGCGAAACACAGAATATTATCAACAGCAACTTTGCTAATTTAAATTATAATCTAGCAACACAAAATTGTGAAACAAGAAGAGCAGTTGCGGATAGTACAAGAGATATTATTGAATCTCAGAACAATGGAACTAGAGCTATTTTAGATTTCTTAACACAGGATAAGATTGCTTCATTACAAGCAGAAAATCAAAGCCTTAAATTTGCTGCAAGTCAGGCAAATCAGAATGTTGCTCTTGGCGCAATGATTGATGCAAGTACAGCTGAAATTATTAGACGTACTTCAACACCATGTCCAATTCCAGCTTATGTAGTACCAAATCCAAATTGCTGCTATGATTACACAGTAACAAGAAGCAATGGATGTTGCGGAACTTTTTAAAATAGGAGGGTAATAGAATGGAATTAACAGCAAATGCTTTACAAACAGTAGAAGCAAACCAGAATGTTTTATTTACAGATACTGTTGTGTGCGGTAACTGTTCTATTCTTCACAGAGACGGTAGCGGTTTAGTAACCTTGCGTGGCATTACAAATCAATGCCGCGCAAGATTTAAAGTTACTTTTGGTGCTAATATAGCTATTCCTACTGGAGGAACAGTAGAGGCTATTTCAATAGCACTCGCTACAGATGGAGAATCAGTTGCTAGCACAACTATGATAGTAACCCCTGCGGCAGTTGAAGAATTCTCAAATGTTTTTAGTGCAATATATCTTGATATTCCAGCTAGTTGCTGCTCACAAATTAGTGTAAAAAATATTAGCACTCAAGCGATTGAAATTCAAAATGCAAATTTAATTGTAGAAAGGGTTGCGTAAGGAGGTTATCATGGAAGAATTAAAAAGTATGAAAAAAAATTTAATTAATTGTGTACAAGGCCAAATTAATGGGAACTTAAAAGAAGTAGATGCTAAAGAACTCGGTGAAGCCGTTGACATGATTAAAGATTTAGAAGAAGCTATTTATTATGCAACCATTACAAAAGCAATGAATGATGGTGACAAAGAAAAGAAAAAATACGAAGGATTAGGTAATCCTTATCAACAGCCTCAAAATACAATGTTTTATCCAGTGTATTTAAGAGATATGGATAGAAATTCTGGAAGAATGTATTATGATGGTAACGGAAATTATAATATGGGTGATGCAGGAAGCGGAAGAGGAGGTTCTTCTAGTGGTTCAAGAAATTATCAAGACCATATGATGCCACCTTATTATGAATATCCTATGGATATGATGAGAGACCATAGAGAAGGCCGCAGTCCAATGAGCAGAAAAAACTATATGGAATCTAAAGAAAAAAGCCATGATGTTTCTACACACATGAAAGAACTTGAAAAATATCTTCAAGAGTTAAGTCAAGATGTGACAGAAATGATTCAAAGCGCAACTCCTGAAGAAAAACAGTTGTTACAGCAGAAAATTTCACTGTTAGCAACTAAAATAAAATAATGTTTACCATTAATGGAGAGCATTGGAGAGTAGTCCTTTGCTCTGTACATCACCCTATGTTGATAAGGAGTGATGGTTCTTTATCAGTAGGAGCTTGTGATGATGCAAGTAAAACTATCTACCTTAATGGGAATCTACGTGGAGATTTTTTAAAAAAGGTGTTGTGCCACGAACTTACACACGCTGCAATGTTCTCCTATAATGTGGAATTAACCATCGAGCAAGAAGAACTTCTTGCTGAACTAATTGCCACATATGGAGAAGAAATTATTGATATTACCAATATATTATTTTATAAATTAAAAGAGAGACTTGCATAAAGTCTCTCTTTTTTTTTATTTAAATTCAAATCCATCTTCAGTAACAATAGTTGTAGATTTGCCATTTGTATAAGCATATCCAATGCAAATTGCATCACATATATCATCATTTGCATCTATATTATATGTATCTTTAACAAATTTAATATCTGCGGCTTTCACCATATCACGCGTTATACCTCGCCCTGTGCGGATGCCGCATTTCTTACGCCATTCACT
>JAFOCU010000048.1 GCA_017381055.1 Lachnospiraceae bacterium | reverse complement strand
TAAATGTGCTTCCATCCCTTTCACGTCTTATGAAGGATGGAATTGGAGCAGGTTATACAAGAGAGGATCATCAAGATGTGGCGAATCAGCTTTTTTCATCATATGCTAGAGTTACTGATGCAAGAGCTCTTGCATCTGTTATAGGTGAGGATGAGTTGTCAGCTACAGATAAAAAATATTTGGAATTTGGTAGAGCTTTTGAAGAGCATTTTATAGGTCAGGAGGAGTTTGAGAATAGAACAATAGAGACTACTCTTGATATAGGTTGGAGCTTGCTTCATATATTGCCAAAGGAAGAATTAGATAGAATTGATACAAAAATACTTGAAAAGTATTATGATAAATATTAATATTCCATATGGGATAAGGTGGTGATTTTAGATGGATCCTAATATGTTTCCAACAAAAGGAAATCTTATACGTGCGAAAAATTCATACGCTTTAGCAAAGCAAGGCTATGAGCTTATGGATAAAAAGAGAAATATACTTATACGAGAGCTTATGGAATTAATCGTTAGAGCAGAGGATATCCAGTCTAAGATTATGGAGGTTTACACCGATGCGTATCGTTCTTTGCAACAAGCAAATATTGAGCTAGGTATAAGCAATGTAGAAAATTTTGCGGATGCTGTATCTACAAAGGATAATATAAAGATAAAGTCGAGAAGTATAATGGGAGTTGAGATTCCCTATATAAACTATAAGGCAGGACCTATGGAGTTGACCTATTCCTTATATGGCACAACAGAATCTTTAGATAGAGCTAGAAGTGCATTTATAAAGGTAAAGGAACTCTCTGTTGAATTAGCGGCCATTGAAAACGCAGCGTACAGGTTGGCTGTAAATGTAAAGAAGGCTCAAAAGCGAGCAAATGCATTGCAGAATATAACCATACCAAAATATAGAGAGTTAATAAAATATATAACAAATGCCTTAGAGGAAAAGGAACGCGAAGAATTTACTAGACTTAAGGTTATAAAAAAACAGATGAACAATAAGAGGAAAGAAAAGTAAATGAAAAGGATTATAACACTATTATCAATTATAGCAATTTTATTTGCTAATATAGAACCTGCTTTTGCTGAGGAAGAAAAGGTTACAGTGGAATCTACTGTAGCATATCCAGAGGCGCCAGAGATTAATGGTTATGCGGCTATTTTAATAGATATGGATACGGGGGCTATCTTGTACGCTAAGAATGCACATGAAAAACTGTATCCGGCGAGTATTACTAAGATAATGACAGGCCTTTTAGCAGTGGAAAATTGTGCTTTAGAGGATAGTTTTACATTTACTCAAGAGATAATCAATGCTCTTCCATGGGATGCAGCCAAGTATGGTTATGTGCCAGGAGAAACGGTAAATATAAGAGATTTATTATATGTTCTTATGTTGCGTTCTGCAAATGAGGTGGCTATTGGTCTAGGAATGAAAATAGCAGGAACAGAAGAAGCGTTTGGTAAGCTTATGACAGAGAGAGCCAAGGAAATAGGAGCAGTAAATACTAATTTTGTTAATGCTACAGGTCTTCATGATGATAATCACTATACAACAGCGTATGATATGGCACTTATATCTATAGAGGCTATGAAGAATTCCACATTTATGGATGTATGGGGCACTCCTAGTTATACAGTTAATCCTACTAATGTGCAGCCAGATATTGTAAGAATTTGGAATAGACACGATATGTTAGTAAATAGAGGTATGCAGTATTATGCATATGCCAAGGGTGGCAAGACAGGATATACAGACGAAGCAGGAAAAACTCTTGTAACCTATGCTAGTCGAGATGGAAGAAATTTAATGTGTGTTGTTATGAAATCAGGAGCAGAAACAGTATTTAGTGACACAAGACTTCTATTTGAATACGGTTTTGGGGATTTTGAAAACATATCTATAAAGGGTAATGAGTCTCGATTTGGACAATCAAATGATAGCTATTTTGTTAGTAGAGATCATTTGTATGGAAGTGAACTTAATTTAATGGAATTAGATGATGGTTATGTAACAGTTCCTAAAGGAACCTTCCTTCAAAATATTGGTTATGAGTTAACTTATGTAGAACAGACTGAGGACGGAATTATAGCTAATATAGAGTATAAAATTGGCGATAATAGTTTGGGTAAGACAAGCCTTAGATTAAATGTGAATAAGGAAGAAAGTAGTGAAGCATCTCCTTATAGAGAAGAAGAGGAACAAGATATTCAAAAACAGAAGGAATTTCCTATAAATATATATGTAGTGGGTGGTATTTTAGCCAGTATTTTAGTTTTGTTTTTAGTTATAAAAATATTACGAAAGACTAGTGGTAAGAGAAAGGTTAAAAGGGCAAGAAAAAAATTATTTAAAAATAATCGACTTCATTAAGGTGTTATAAAAGATAAAGCAAGAGCTGTTAATTAAAAAATTAATCAGCTCTTGCTCTTTTTTCGCGACGCTTACGTCTTATTTCAGTTTGGCGCTTTCTTATAGAATCAGCTCCGATATCATCTGTAAGCTTAAGTGTCTTAATAACATATATTTTTTCATCTTCTGATTTTCTAAGTCGAATTTTACCTTTTAACCAACCGTGTTCATCGCATTTTGCTAAACAGAAGTAGGTTTTGGAATTATCAGAAAACCATCTAATCTTCTTTCTTGTTTTCTTCCCACATTTGTAGCAAGTAGTAGAATTGACATCTTTATCCTTAAGTACATCTAGTTTATTCTCGAATTCTCTAGAGATAAACTTAGAATATGTTTCATAGACAACAGAAATTTGCTCCTTTCTATTTTTAGGTTTTTGGAAGCAATCTATAGAATAGTTGTCATGGATATCTTCTGGTTTAAGATGTTTCATAATCTGGGCAGTGTAATATGCATCGCTTAAAGCACGGTGGAAGCTTTCGTCCTTTGCTATCTTTAAGTAGTCGATAGCCCATTCCAGAGAACGCTTGATTTTTCGATCTTCATATACGATGCCAAAAATCTTTTGAATATCGTAGAAGAATACAGGTGTTTTAAACAATGGGAAATCATAGTACTTCATATTACGCTGAAGCTCTGTCACATCCATCGGTCCCCAGGTGCATATCATAAAGTCATCACCGCACCATTTTAAAAATCTTGAGAAAACCTCTGGAAACGGCTTGCCTAGTGCAAGGGTTTTTGAATCAAGATGAGTTATTTCCTTGATTTTATAGTGTACGTGAGGATATACCTTTGGGCGTATGACCTGGCAAAATTCTGAAATTTTATTCATAGAAGAATCTAGTTTGACAGCACCTATTTCGATAATTTCGAAAGGTAGGTCTTTAACTCCGGGCTCCTTGCCAGGAGAAACTTGATTCCACTCAAGGTCTAATACAATATAGTTCATGGTTTTATAGGCTAGCAAAAAGTGCAGCTATTTCCTCCTCGGTCAATTGTTTGTTAGGCGAATCATCCACCTTAGAGGCAAATGGATTGCTTTCATCTGTAATGGTGTCAACTTCTATATTTGTATCGTCTGTATCGTCGTCACCGATAGTATCTATCATTATATCACTGCCATCATCTATGGCGGCATCGAGCTCAGGAGTCATTTCGTCTGGAATAGTTATATCTTCAAGAGCTTCGCTTTCAGCCATCTTATCAAGGTTGATTTCGTTTTCTATTTCATTCATAGTAGCATCAAAATCATCATCCTCATTAGGCATAGTAGACATATCTAATTCGTTTAAATCAAAGCCTAAATCATCCATAGTAGGTACAACCTCAGCCTCTTCTATGATAATCGGTTCAGGCTCTGGCTCAGCGACAACCTCAGGAATGATGATAGGTTCCGGCTCAGCAACAACCTCAGGAACGATGATAGGTTCCGGCTCAGCAACAACCTCAGGAACGATGATAGGTTCTGGCTCGGCAACAACTTCAGGAACAATAACTGGAGTAGGTGCTACTGCTGGTTGAGGAGCTGCTACAGGAGTAGGAGCAACTACAGGCTGAGGAGCTACTACAGGTGTGGCAACTGCTGCAGATACATAAGCGCCAAGGTCAGCGGTTTCAGCTGCACTCATTGAATTAGCACTTAAAGCCTCTTTTACATTTTTTACCAAGTCAGCATTTGCCTTTACTAGCTGATTAACAGTTATGGCTGACTGAACCTCTTTAGCAAGCTTAGCATTGGAAGCAGATAACTGATCAATAAGCGATGTCATATCATCACCATCAGATTTCTTATCTTCAAGAAGAGCCTGCTGAGAAGTAATCATTTTGTTCATCATAAGTTCCACAGCCTTCACGCTTTGAGCTTGTCTCATGTCAGCATCCTTAGCATTTTTCTTAGTAGCAATATAGATTGCTTTCTGAGCTTTAAGAATCATATCATTCTGCTCAGCTTTTTCTGCATCGCTGTCGGCTTTAATCTTAAGTATGCTATCAACTG
>JAFOCU010000350.1 GCA_017381055.1 Lachnospiraceae bacterium | reverse complement strand
TATGTCATCTCCATCTTGGATACTATAAGAAGCTGTAACTAGTTCCTTATTTACCTCTGCAAATTTAGGACATGTAACATTAACTCCATTAATCATAAAGCTTATGCTTTCTTTATATTCAGCCAACTGGCCTACAGTATATATTGCATCTTCACCGGCAGTTGATTCTTTAATATAAATCTTATCATTTTTAGCAATTTTTGAATTAATATTAGCCTCGTGTCCATTTACTGTAATATACGCAGCCTCACCTAAGTCACCTTTAATCATTTTAAGCTTATTATTCAAATTAAAGCTAAGAGATTTTCCTCTCTTTGGGAATAAAGCTTCATTAGGGAATCCAATTTGCATAGCTGCATCAACAACAGTAAGATGATCATTGTCATAGAGCTTAATTCGCTCATCATTTATATTAACATAAATAAAATGATTCTTCTGGTTATAGAAGTTCATACATATACCGATTGGAGTTACAAGAAGTGGATCCTTTTTCACGCCTTCTACTAAGAAGTTTACATCACCTAGAACCTCTTCACCTCTCAAAGCTACTCTTTCCTTTGGTATACCAAGATGATTAGCAAGGCTTTCTGTAAAACCAAATGCCTTACCACCACCGCCTACAACGAATACAGCATTTACGCTCTTTCCGCCATTAAGTTCCTTTATCTTTTCAGCTATTTCTCTAGTCATATTATCTACTGTATCAGCATACATATCTCTAACTTCTGCTGGTGTTAACTTCTGCTTTAAGCCCATAACATCCTTGTAAGAGATAGATTTTGTAGATTTCTTCATAGAATTTAGCTTAATTGTTTCGGCAGTCTTAAAATCACAAAGACAACGATTAAGAATTGCTTCTGTAATTTCATCACCTGCATGAGGTATCATACCATAAGCAATGATACTTCCATCCTTTGTAATGGAAATATCCGATGTACCAGCACCGACATCCACCAATGCAATATTTAGCAATCTAAAATTCTCTGGTATAGCAATGTTAATAGCTGCAATAGGCTCCAATGTTAGATTTGCCACATTAAGCTTTGCAATACTTGTTGCTGAGTATAAATCTTCAATAACCTCGTTAGGAAGAAATGTTGCAAGTATATCTGCACCGATATTTTTTCCTTTATGACCTTCAAGATTACCGATTATATATCCATTCATATAATATTTAACAACTGTATACCCTACACAATAAAACTCCACATCAGGATAATCAGCTCGCATTATATCGTAAGCCTTCTCAACGCCTAACATATCTAATGAATATATATCTTCGTCAGTTACTGCCATATCATCCGCTCTATCCATATCTACATGAATAGTAACTGTTTTAAGCACACGACCAGCTGCTGCGATACACACATCGTTAAGAGGTCTACCGATTTGATTTTCAAGCTCACGCTTAACAAAATCAATTGTTTCACCTACTTTTGCAATATCATGAATCTGACCATCCATCATAGCTCTTGTTTCATGCTCTTTTACATAATGTCCAGCCACATTAAATTTCTTGCCATCCATATAGCCAACAGAACCAACAATGCTTCTAGTTCCTATATCTAAGCCGAACACAAGATGTTCTGGTAATTTTAATTCTCCCATAAGCTTCCTCCTGGTAAATTTATCTTTATTTGATCATAAGTATTTTCTTTGTCAAAACTATTATCTATTATAACCTGGCAAGCAGACCTAAAGTCTTTATCGCTCCATTGGTTTTTCATAACTTGCAAAGCTTTTTCCTTATCTATATTTCTATATTTTTGTAAGCGTTCTAATCTAATGTTTTCATCAGCATATACATACCATAAGGTGTTGCATAAAGCTTTAAGTGATGTCTCTAACAATATTGCTGCTTCAATAATAATCAATTGTTTATTGCAGTCTAATATAAGTTTTTCTATCTCTTGATGAATTAAGGGATGTGTAATGCTATTTAGCAATTTTAGTTTTTCTTTGTCATTAAACACTATTTGTCCCAATATTTTTCTATCAATGTAAGGTGTTGAGCCTTCATTGTTGACAATCTCGTTTCCAAAGGCTTTAACAACCATATCATAGCCCTCAGAATCAAAGTCCATAATCTGATGACCGATTTTATCAGCTTCAATAACAAAAGCATTGTATTTAGTTTTCAAATGTTCTAATACCATTGTTTTGCCACAGCCAATACCACCGGTAAGTCCTATGACATACTTGTTGTCTAATTTCATAAAACACCTACTCTTTAATGTGCTTCAAGCCAATTTGGACCCTTTGCAATATTTATTTCTAGTTTTACTGCCATATCTGCTGCTGTAATCATTGATTCTTCAACAATTTTATTAACAGCTTGCACTTCATCCTTATAAACCTCTAATAAAAGTTCATCATGAACCTGTAAAACTATCTTTGACTTAAGATTATTATCCTTAAGTTTCTTATCAACAGATACCATTGCAATCTTCATAATATCGGCAGCAGTTCCTTGAATTGGAGAATTCATAGCAATTCTCTCACCAAAGCTTCTTTGCATAAAATTGCTTGAAGAAAGTTCTGGAATAGGTCTAATGCGTCCAAATAGCGTTTTTGCATAACCATTTTCCTTGGCATCACTTACTGTTTTATCTAAAAATGTCTTAATACCTGGATAAGTTTCAAAATATTGCTTAATATATTCTGAAGCTTCCTTTCTGCTTATGCTTAAATCTTGACTTAAGCCAAATGAACTTATACCATAAACAATACCAAAATTAACAGCCTTAGCGTTTCTACGCATTGTCTCAGTTACTTCGTCATAAGGAACTTTGAATACCTTTGATGCTGTGATTCTATGAATATCCTGTGCAGAATTATATGCGTCTATTAAAGACTGATCTCCCGACATATGAGCTAAAATTCTTAACTCTATCTGAGAATAATCAGCATCAATGAATATGCAATCATTCTTTGGAATAAATACTTTTCTAAAAGCCTTACCCATCTCCATTCTAATTGGAATATTTTGAAGATTTGGTTCAGTAGAACTAATTCTACCAGTGGCAGTTATTGTCTGGTTAAAGGTACCGTGTATTCTTCCGTCATCCTTTATATATACAGCTAATCCATCAGCATAAGTTGACTTGAGTTTTGTTAATTGTCTATATTCTAGTATCTTATTTACAATTGGATATTCAGGTGCAAGTTTTTCCAATACGTCAGCAGATGTAGAATATCCTGTTTTTGTCTTTTTGCTACCTGGTAATCCCATTTTACCAAATAAAATTTCACCAAGTTGCTTTGAAGAATTTATATTAAATTCTTCACCAATTTCATCGTAAATTTCTTTTTCAATAAGACCAATTTTTTCTTTTAATATATTGCCGTATTCTTTAAGTTCAGTGGCATTAACTAAAATACCCTCCTGTTCCATTCTGTTTAAGGCATATACTAAAGGTAATTCAATATCTAGATATAACTGCCACATATTTGCATCTTTTAGCTTGTTTAAAAGTATATCTACTGTCTTAACTGCAATATACGAATTCCACGCAGTTGACATAATGAAATTATGTTTATTATCCTTGTATACAGTTTCATAATCAGCCTTCCCAAAAAGCTCACTAACAGATACTGCATCTATATTTAAATATTCTCTCGCTATATCCTCATAGTTATATGAAGCTCTTAATGGATTTATTAAATAAGCCATAAGATTTAATTCATAAACTATGTTATCTTCAAGTATATTAAAACATTCAAAGGCCTTTAAATGTCTCTTTAAATCAAATAAAGATACTTGAACATTATTATTAATCAACTGTTTAATAAATGTTTCTAAATTATCACTTGAGTCAAACTCAACATAATATATATATTCCTTATTATCTAAAATATAACTAAAACTTATAGGATAAATATCCTTACTAAGTCCATTATTCATATCAAGAAAATCAAATGTTATCTGTGTAGGCTCGTTATCCTTACCACTTATTTTATATCCATAAATACCAACATGTTCCGCTTTTATAAGTTCTTTTATATTAATTTCATCTTCTGAAATTACTTTAACAATCTCCTCTATATTAACTGTAGATGCTGCACTTATACTAGCTCCATTTGATATAAATTTTTCAGCAAGCTTTTTAAATTCCAATCTTTTAATAAAACTTAATGATTCGTCATTATACATAGAATCAAGCTTACCTGCTTTATAATCAATTTCAATTGGTGCCTCTATATTAATAGTTGCAAGTACCTTGCTAAGCTTGGCAGATTCATAATCCTCACCTAATAATTTACCAGCTCTTTTAGGCTCAATTTCTTCCAAATGTTCATAAGCATTCTCTATAGAATGATATATGGAGATAATCTTAGTAGCCATCTTTTCACCAATCCCAGCAACACCTGGAATATTATCAGCAGTATCACCCATAAGTGCTTTTAAATCTATAAATTCACTAGGTGAAACCTGATACTTTTCTAAAACATCCTGTGCAAAATAGTTTTCAACCTCTGTCTTACCCATCTTAGTTTTAGGTATTCGAATCATAATCTTATCTGTTGCAAGCTGCAACAAATCTCTATCTCCAGATACAATTCTTACATCGGCCCCGTCTGCAGCAGCTCTCTTAGCT
>JAFOCU010000349.1 GCA_017381055.1 Lachnospiraceae bacterium | reverse complement strand
AATGCAGCTGTTGGTGTTACTCCAGACAGACCAATTCTTATTGATAGATTCTTAAGCCATGCAACTGAATGTGAAGCAGATGCTATAAGTGATGGAACAAATGTGTTTGTACCATCCGTAATGGAGCATATTGAGCTTGCAGGTGTTCATTCAGGAGACTCGGCTTGTGTACTTCCGCCTAAGAGCCTTACAGAGGAACAGATTGCCACGATTAAAGATTATACAAAACGCATTGCCACAGAGATGAATGTAGTGGGTCTTATGAATATGCAGTATGCTATTGAGGGAGATACAGTATATGTACTTGAGGCTAATCCTAGAGCATCGAGAACAGTTCCGTTAGTATCAAAGGTTTGTGGAATTAACATGGTTAAGCTTGCTACAGAGATTATGACAATGGATATGACAGGAAGAACTTCACCAGTAGTTGATTTAAAGGAAAAGAAGTTTAATCATTACGGCGTAAAGGAAGCTGTATTCCCATTCAAGATGTTCCAGGAGGTAGATCCTGTACTTGGACCAGAAATGCGTTCTACAGGAGAAGTATTAAGTATGTCTTCTAATTTTGGTGAGGCATTCTTTAAGGCGCAGGAGGCTACACAGAGCAAGCTTCCATTTGAAGGTACATTGCTTATAAGTGTTGGAGATAGAGATAAGCCAGAACTTATTGAGATAGCAAGAGACTTTAATGAACTAGGTTTTAAGATTATTGCTACAGGAGCAACTTGCGATATGATTCGTAAGGATGGTATAGAGGCAGAGAAGGTTTGCAAGATTAATGAAGGAAGACCGAATGTACTTGATGTAATTAGTAATGGAAAGATTGATTTGATTATCAATACTCCTGTTGGTAAGAAAGGTGCTGAGGATGATAGCTTTATTAGAAAAGCAGCAATTAAGAATAGAGTACCTTATATGACAACTATGGCAGCTGCAAGAGCGACAGCTGAAGGTATAAAGGCAGTTAAGAATGGTGAGGTACTTCCTGTTAAGTCTCTTCAAGAGTTTCATGCTGATATTCGATAAGTTAAGAAAGTTGAAAGATAAAATGTGTAATGCGAAAATGTGCATTGCACATTTTGTTTATTAGATAAAAAAAGCTTGTGCATATTGTGAAAAAATGGTATAATTTCTTCAAATAATTATTTTACAAAGGAGATAGAAAAATGCAGAACAATTCAAAGTCAACAATTTCATTAGTATGCGGTATTGTTAGTATCGTAATTGGTATCATCGGTGGATTTACATTCGGTGTTATCGGTGCAGCAATCGCTTTAGCAGCAGGTATCGTAGCTGTTGTTATGGGTGTAGGTGCTAAGAAGGAGACAAATGGCGCAAAGGGTAGCGCAGGAATGGTATGTGGTATTCTTGGTATTGTATTTGGTGCTCTTTTTGCAATTACTTGTACAATTTGTGGTTCAGAGACAGGCGGATATGGCTGTTACGGAACAGTTGGTGGTACTATGTGTGCTGCAAACGATGTAGAAGATGCTATCGAAGACGAATTCGGTGCATGGAACTAATATAGTAAAACTACATATGTTGCATAGTATGGAGGCTGTTGTATATGCAACGGCCTCCATTGAAATTTGTGATAAAGAATTTAGATAGAAAATACAAACAGAAAGAGGATTGAAATGTTTCCTTATATAGAATTAGGATTAATAAAATTACCAACATATTTACTTATGTTTTTGATTGGATATGCATTGATGGTTTGTTGGGCAAGAAAGATAGCTGTTAAGTATGAATATCCAAAAGAAGATATATTTTATTTATCATTATATGGAGGAATAGGAATTCTGATAGGTGCTAAAGTGATGTACTTTATATCAAAGCTACCAATCATAATTCCTAAGTTTGATTTATACATTAAGTATTGGAAAATAAATCCAATAGGTGCATTTAATTTTTCCTTTGGTGGATTGGTGTTTTATGGTGGGCTTATAGGAGCAGTTGTGGGTGCGTATATGTATTGCAGACAGTATAAGATGCCATTTACGCCTTTGTTAGATATATTTGCTCCATTAATTCCGTTTGTTCATGGAATGGGAAGAATTGGATGTTTTCTTGGTGGATGTTGCTATGGAAAAGAATATCATGGTTTTGGAAGTGTTCAGTTTCCAGAGAATGATTTGGTGCCAGTATTAGATGACGTACCTAGAATTCCAGTTCAGTTAATAGAAGCTTCGTTAAATTTTGTTATAGCGTTTGTGTTATATAGATTGATGAAGTGTGGAAAAATGAAATTGGGTCAATTGATGGGTATATACTTGGTGTATTATACTATAATAAGATTTTTAATGGAGATGATGAGAGGCGATTCTATTCGCGGAAATGTAGGTGGTATTTCAACATCTCAGATAATAAGCATATTATTGATTCCTATTGGCATAGTTTTAGTGCATGGTAAATGGTTAGCAAAAAGACAAGAAAATAGTTAAAATTGTATGTATAAATTGTAAAAATACTATTGAAAATTATCAGATAATTGTATATAATATAACCAATATGGGTAATGTTTGTGAACAAAAAAATAGAATATCGTTATCCGATGAAAGGAGATTAGTATGGTTGAATACATATTAGGAAACTATCTAGTTGGTTCGGGAAAGATTTCAAGTGAACAGCTTGAAGTTGTTGTTGAACAACTTGATAAAATTCGTGTTAAGCTTGGTCTTATAGCTGTTGCAGAAGGCATGATGACTTTGGCTCAGGCTGAAGAAGTTAATAGATTGCAGTCAGTTATGGATAAGCGTTTTGGTGACATAGCTATTGAGAAGGGGTATCTTACAGATGATCAGATTGGTAATCTTTTAAAGGCTCAGGGTAATACATATATGTCGTTTGTGCAGTCCTTAGTTAATGAAGGATTTGTTAAGATGGAAGAAATTGATACTATATTTGATGGTTACCGTGAGGAGAATGGATTTACAAAGTCTGATATGGAGACACTTAAGAGTGATGAACCAGAGAGAATAGTTCCATTATTCTTAACACCTGAGACAATGAAACATCAGGATGTTATTGGAGTTGCAGTTAGAACTATCATTAGATGTGTTGATAGACATATGTATATTGGCAAGGTTAGTGTAAAGGAAGATTGCGAGATAAAGAATGCAGCTATTCAGGAAGTTAAGGGTGAGGGTGGATATACAACAGCTTTTGCAGAACAGTACGGTGGATTACTTAAGTTGGCTAGTATATTTGGACAAGAGGATTTCGACAGAATGGATGTTGATGCGTTAGATGCAGTAGGTGAATTCTTAAACTGTGTTAATGGTTTACATGCATCAGCGCTTAGTCAGAATGGTGCGATACTTGAATTAATGCCTCCAAACCTTATTACAGAAGAAACAAAGCTAGACGGTAAGGTATGCGTTATGCCTATTTATGTAAAGGGTATGTGTCTAGCATTTATAGTGAAAGAGTAATTGACGCGGGAGGAAGATTATATGGCAAAGATATTAATAGTAGATGATTCGAGAACATCGAGAAGAATCTTAAAAGGGATATTAGAAGAATACGGTCATGAAGTTGTAGCAGAAGCAGAAAATGGCGAGGAAGGCTATATCAAGTATATGGAGATAAAGCCAGATTTGGTGACTATGGACATTACAATGCCTAAGATGGATGGATTAGAGTGTCTTAAGGTAATCAAGCATAAGGACGCGGAAGCGAAGGTAGTTATGATTACAGCAGCTGGTCAGAAGGATAAAATGATGGAGGCCATTAAAAATGGCGCATCTGAGTTTGTAACAAAGCCATTTGATAAAGAAGAGATTGGCAAAGTTATTGATAGGGTTTTAAGTGAATAATAAGTTTACACAGAGCGAAAGAGTTTATACTCTTTCGCTTTTTTCATTT
>JAFOCU010000348.1 GCA_017381055.1 Lachnospiraceae bacterium | reverse complement strand
GAAATGGCATATCATATCCAATAGCCACTTCATCGCCAAATCTAGCTATCCTTCTCTCACAGCTATCTCCACCACCCCATAAGTTATATACATACCCTGTCTTGTCAAGAGTCTCATGCAATAAAGATATGTCCGTAGCTGAAAGAAACCCTGAAAAAAAATACTGGGAGCACTTATACGAGCGCTCCGCCAGTTCTATTAATCTTTTTTGTAAAAAAATCTCTTCGTTTGTCATATAAACCTTGCTATACCTTCATATTAATCTAAGCTATTTATACTGGCTTATCATTGATTCGATCTCAGCCTTACTAGCAAATCCAATATGTTCCTTCAAAGGCTTACCATCCTTAAGCAATACTAATGTAGGAATACTAGCCACCTTATAAAGAACTGCTAGCTCAGGATTTTTATCTACATCAACCTTTACAACCATTACATCCTCATTATCATTAGCAACCTGTTCTATAACTGGTGCTAACATCTTACAAGGACCACACCAAGTTGCAAAAAAATCAATAAGCACAAGCTTGTCACTTTTAAGTACTTCATTATTGTATTCTTCAAAACCTATCTCTCTTGCCATAATAGTCACCCTACTTTCTTTAACAATCCTTCAAGTTACCCTTTTTTACATTTTCTGCAATAATATCCATCACCATCTCATATAACTTTTCTGAGCCTGGCTTGATTTTTTTCAAAGCTCTTTCCTGCACCTTAGATGCTGCTACTCCATGTTCTCTCCACGCCAAGCCGTTTGATGCATTATTTAACATAACAGGCTGTACACTATCTATAGCTGTAGCAAACTTTGCTTCTGGTGTAGAAGCCGCTTCAAACTCTAACCATAAATCCATAAAATATTTGCCTTGTTCTTCAGGAAGTATACCAAATATTCTGTTTGCTGCCTTTTGCTCTCGCTCAGCCTTAGTAGCATTTCCAGCATCATCATAAGCATAAGTATCTCCAGCATCTATCTCCACCACGTCATGAATAGTCACCATCTCTACCGTTCTGCTTACATCTATCTTTTCGTTGGCATATTCCGCTAATAGTATTGTCATTAGTCCAAGATGCCATCCATGCTCTGCATCATTTTCTTTTCGCAGTGCATTAAGGATATATGTCTGACGACCAATTCCTTTTTCCTTGTCCATTTCTAAGGCAAATTCCATCTGTTTTTTCAAGCGTTCATCCATATTATGTCAACCTTTCTTTAATTATGGCTCATATTTTGTGATTTAGATTAATATTTCGTGGTAACCCTTTACGGATTAACCTTTCCAGTCAATAATTCTTGTTTTCTCTTCTTCATATGATAAAGAATAATATCTCTAGCTTTAGCAGCCTCATTTTTTTCTAGTGGCGGTACATCCTTTAACGGATACTCCATTCCCAAAGCTTCATACTTTGGCACACCCATTGTGTGATACGGTAACACATCCAATGCCTTTACATTATCAAGCTCACCCAAGAAAGCTCCCACTCTCTGTAAATACTCTGTCTTATAAGTAATACCTGGAACAGTTACGTGACGAACCCAAATTGGGAAATCAATCTCATTTAAATATCTAGCAAAATCAAGAATATTTTCATTAGTATGACCTGTAAGCTTCTTATGCTCCTCATCATCAATATGTTTAATATCAAGCATTATAAGATCTGTATACTTTAGCAGTTCATTAAGCTTGTCCATAAACACCTGACTATTTCTATTGAAAATCACACCCGAAGAGTCAATACAAGTATGAATATTCTTGGCTTTAGCCTTCCTAAACAGCTCAATCATAAAATCTAGCTGTAAAAGTGGCTCTCCACCTGTCACTGTAAGACCACCATTAGTAAGATATGGTCTATACTTCTCAAAATCCTCTATAAGCTCATCTGTACTTCTTAAAGTACCAGCATTAATTTCCCATGTATCTGGATTATGACAATACTGGCATCTCATAGGACATCCCTGAACAAAAATAACATATCTTACGCCTGGCCCATCTACTGTTCCAAAGGTTTCTATTGAATGAATACGACCTTCCATAATTTATACCGTACCTTTCTTTAACAACTAAAACAAACTACCAATTCTGTTCTATATACATTCTCGCTTGTTCAATAGTAATATCATAGTTCCTAACCAATAATTCCTCAATCTGTTTTTTTGATGCACCAAGTTCTTTGCTAGATATAATCATACGACGAATTCCATCTTGATGTCCCATCTCATATCCTTTTTCCATTCCCTCATTATGAGATTTTTCTATATCTTCAGCCCATAGTTCTTTCAACGCCTCGCACATGCTCGTTACCTCCTTGAATTTATCTCTATTTGCTCTAACTATCACATTCATTACTGATTTGTACAATTCATTATGCTCATTCTCGCTATACCTTACTGACAACTTGTCTATAGTCTTTATATCTTGTAAGTTATTTGTCAAACATCTTAACCACAAGTTTTCTTCCTCAGATAACTCAGATGTGACAAGAAGTTGCATAGGTATTATATCATTAGTTATATAATATATCCCTTCCCCTCTTTTTTCAAGACTAAAACCTCTAGTTTTTGTTAGATGTTTACTTAATTCTCTTGGATATCCTCTGCTTACAAATGTTATCGTTACATCTGTAATTTTAATACTTTCTATAACCTCAGTTTCTGATTTATAAAAACACGTATAGCCATATACTTTATAGAAATCATTTATGCTTAAATAATCATCTGGGCTCTTGTACTCAACAATATTATGTTTCCTAAATATACGTCCTATATTCTTATTTATTACATCATTAGTGCACTTTTTGATAACAAGCACATCTATTTGCATTGGTTTCGTACTTAAGTTATGCTCTCTTTCAAAAATAAGCTGAATACTATATTTTTTTATAGCATTCAGCTTCCAATATCATATTGATTATGAATTAATCTGGACAATTATTTTATGATTTATATCTCATCGCCCTTAGAGCATTCAAAATAGCAATAACACACACACCGACATCTGCAAATACTGCATACCACATAGATGCTATACCAAATGCAGCTAAAAATAAAACAGATACTTTTACACCTATTGCAAATATAATATTCTGTTTAACTATACTCATAGTCTTTTTTGCTATCTTTATAGCCTTGACAATGCTTGATGGCTTATCATCCATAATAACAACGTCCGCAGCCTCTATAGCGGCATCCTGTCCCAGACCACCCATTGCTATGCCTATATCAGCTCTAGCAAGAACTGGTGCATCATTTATTCCGTCTCCTGCAAACGCTACCTTTTCGCCTTCCTTAACGCCAGATAATACATCTTCTAACCTGTCAACCTTATCTCCTGGCAATAATTCACTATATACATCAGTAATACCTATTGCATCTGCTACATGTTTAGCAATACCAGCTCTATCACCTGTAAGCATAACAGTTCTGTCTACACCTAAGCTCTTAAGACCGCTAATAGCATCCTTTGAGTCACCCTTTATCTCATCTGCAATAACAATTGCACCTATACATCTTATATCCCCGTCTGATTCAGCTATCGCCACATACACAATAGTTCCAAGGTCTTCACATGGCTCAAAAGATACCCCGAACTTATCCATAAGCTTATGATTACCAACATAAATAATCCTTCCCTCTACTGTAGCTTTTATTCCATAACCAGATATTTCCTCGTAATCTGAGTTATTTACCTTCTTTTCCATTTCCTCAAGACTTTCCAAACCATTCATAGCCTCTAAAGCCTTGTTTTTATAGGCTTCCTTTAGTGATAATCCTATTGGATGATTAGAAAACATTTCTGCTATAGTTGCATACTTTAGTATTTTTAGTTCTTTTTCATTATCATATGGTACTATATTTGTCACTTTAAAGTTTCCTTTTGTTAATGTACCTGTTTTATCAAATACTACAGCCCCTAGCTTAGCAAGACTTTCCACAAATGTGCTTCCCTTTATTAATATGCCATTAGCCGAAGCACCACCAATACCTGCAAAAAAGCCAAGTGGAACCGATATAACCAAGGCACAAGGACATGATATAACTAAAAAGCTAAGTGCTCTATAAAGCCACTTTGACCAAACCTCTGCCACTCCTATTCCTTCTATACAAGAAGGAACAATTGCAAGAAGAACTGCTACTACAACTACAACTGGTGTATAGTATCTAGCAAATTTTGAAATGAATCTTTCACTATCAGCCTTCTTCTGACTTGCATTTTCCACAAGTTCAAGAATCTTCGACACTGTAGACTGACCAAATTCCTTCATAACCTCTATCTCTAACACTCCGCTGACACTTATAGAACCACTTATAATATCATCTCCCACATAAACCTCTCTAGGAAGGCTTTCTCCTGTAAGCGCCATTGTATCAATAGCTCCTTCACCTTTTGCAAGTTTTCCGTCAAGGGCAACCTTTTCTCCCGGCTTTACGACAATAATCTCCCCAATTCTAACCTCAGAAGGATCCTTCTTAACTACAGTTCCGTCATGAAGCTTCACATAAGCTACATCAGGTCTTATATCCATAAGAGCTGTAATAGACTTTCTTGACTTACCCACAGCATAGGACTGAAACATCTCTCCCACCTGATAAAACATCATAACTGCAACTGCTTCTGGATACTCTCCAATAAAGAAGGCTCCTACAGTAGCTAGG
>JAFOCU010000347.1 GCA_017381055.1 Lachnospiraceae bacterium | reverse complement strand
GCGTTATATATAAGCAGGTTCGTTGCACAAAGGACATGAAGGAATTTACTATCTACAAGTTTAGAAGTATGAAGGAAAATAGTGAAGGTGGCCAGGCGAAATTAGCGGTTAGTGATGATGATCGTTTAACTAAGATAGGAAGAACTATTAGAAGATTCAAGCTTGATGAGTTACCACAGCTTGTTAATATCTTAAAAGGTGATATGAGTGTAGTAGGACCTAGACCAGAGCGCCCAGAGATGGTAAAGCAAGCTATTAAGAATACACCGGAATTTATATTAAGAACTAAGGTTAAGGCTGGGCTTACAGGCTACGCACAGGTAAGAGGTTACTATAATACAGGATTTAAGGATAAGCTTCTTTGGGATTTAATCTATATAGAGACATTTTCTTTGATCCTAGATTTAAAGATAATATTAATGACAATTTTTACAGTGTTTTCGGAGAATATAAGAGATGATTAAAAGAGTATTAATGATAGGATTATGTATAGTTAGTATGATGGTATGTGACGGGTGTGGCAAGGAAAAATCAGGTAAAAGCTCAGAATTAGCATCTTCAGTTGCAGCAGAGACAGTTCCATCTAGCGGCAGAGTAGAAAAAACAGATGTAGATAAGATATTGTCAGTTGAGCAAAAAGAAATCTATGAGGAGTATGAGGGACATACTATTGTTAAGATGTATGCTAAGATGACCTCGGATGCAGGTATAAATATTAGAAAAGGGCCAGGAGAGACATACGAGAGATTGGCAGGCTTAGCTGAAGGCGAAGTAATAAATGTCATAGGCCAGTGTCAGGAAAATGGCTGGTATATGATTTTACATGGTGGTGGAATCGGATTTGTAAGTAATGAATTTGTTAATGACGAAGCTGATTTGGATAATCTTGTCTTAGGTGATGAGTGCCCGCGTTATCTTTATGTAAAAACAGAGTATCAAGGACAAGTAGGTTGGTTTTACAGGAGCGATATAGGCTGGCAATGTGAAAATTATGATCAAGTTATAAGGGAGATTGTTGAAGAAGGATATGGTGTAGAACATTTTCCAGTGTATGTTGGTACTTGGAGAGACGTTGGAGATGTAATGTGGATAGGGTATACTAAGGAATAGGATGTTAAGAAAAAAGTATATAAAATAGAGTGAGATAAGCGTCAAACTATGGAGTTGAGAAACTACATGATGTTTGGCGCTTTTTTAGTGAACATATATGCAATGAAATGTGTTTGATGAAAGCAATGATATATGTTAAAATATACATAGATATTAGTTCGTAGACAAATATACCAAGGAAGGTGTTATATGAGAAAAAATAAATTATTGGACCGTATTTGTGCATTGACTATAGTTTCATGCATGACTACACAGTTATTGTTATACCCTGCGGTTCCTGTTAGCGCAGAGGAGAGCATTAAAACGGTAACGCAAGCTAGTGATACTAGCATTAATGAGCAAGGACTTTCAGAACAAACAAACTTGCAGCAAGAGCTCCCTAAGCCATCGTATGGTTACTATGACACAGGCTATAATGCTCCAGTCATAGAAGTGCCGGAATACCTAGGACTTAGTCAGGCGATTTCATTGCCCACTAGCTATAGTT
>JAFOCU010000346.1 GCA_017381055.1 Lachnospiraceae bacterium | reverse complement strand
GATACCTTTGATTTGGATGGTGCAGATGAGGCTATGAAGGAATTGGAAAGCTGCACTCTTCCTCAAAATATAAAAAATAAGGTTAATGAACTTAGTGCTTATGTGGCAGATGTGGCCATGGAAGATGTTATGAAGTTGACAAAGGAATTATGCCATGAAATAGATTATGTGAAGGGCTGTTGCTTACATCCGCATATTATGGTAGTTGATGATGATGAAATCAATACTAAAGCAGTAGCTAGTATGCTCGGGGAAGCCTTTAAGGTAATGGCAGCAAATTCGGCAAAGAAGGCATTAAAGATGCTAGAAGAAGAGAGACCGGAGCTTATTTTACTTGATGTTCATATGCCGGAAATAGATGGTCATGAGTTTATTAAGATATTAAAGGAAAATGAAAAATATGAAGACATTCCAGTAATTTTCCTTACATCTGACGAGGATTTGCAGACAGAAGTTAAAGGTTTTGGAGAGGGTGCTATCGATTTTATCAGAAAACCTATGAGGAAAGAGGTGGCATTACCAAGAATCCGAAGAATAGTAGAGCTTTCTCATCTCCAAAAGCATCTTAAGGAAGAAGTAGAAAAACAGACAGAAGTAGCAGAGAAACGTAGAGAAAAGGTTGAAAAATTGTCTGTACAAATGGTTCGGGCACTGGCAAACACCATCGACGCAAAGGACACATATACAAATGGTCATTCCACAAGAGTTGCAAAATATTCTATGATGATTGCGAAACGTATGGGTTATGCGGATGAGGAATTGGAAAAAATGTATTATGCTGCATTGCTACATGATATAGGAAAGATTGGCGTACCAAGAGAAATTATTAATAAGACATCAAAGCTTACAGATGAAGAATACGAAATAATAAAAACTCATCCTGGAATCGGTGCAAACATTTTAAATGAGGTATCAGAGATACCAGACATTGCAATAGGTGCAAGGTGGCATCATGAAAGATATGATGGAAAGGGATATCCAGATCGTCTTATGGGAATAGAGATACCAGAGCTTGCAAGAATTATAGGTGTGGCTGATGCCTATGATGCGATGACATCTAAACGTAGCTATAGAGATGTATTACCGCAAGAGGTGGTAAGTAGTGAATTAATCAAAGGAAAAGGCACACAGTTTGATCCAAAGATTGCTGATGTAATGTTGCAGCTTATCAAAGAAGATGATACATATACTATGCACGAATAAAAATTGAAAGGATAGATTATGCAAAATATATTGATGATTATGGAGACTAGTAGTTTTCTTGCTAGAAATATTACAGAACAATTAGAGGAGTTAAACTACAACGTAGAATTGGTTGATATGGATATACATCAAATATCCTTAAAAAAGGATAGATATGAAGCTATATTTTTATATACCGAAAGTGATACAGATGTAAAGGCTAAGGAATTGATTTTTATACGAGATAAGGCAATAGAAGAAAATCTTCCGGTATTTTATATTGGTGAAGATGCAGAACATTTACAAAATATAATGCCAGAGTATGTATTGAAAAGTGTATTTAAAAGACCGATAGATGTTAAAGTAACTGCTAAGATAGTTGATAAATATATAAAAGAGTATGGAAAGCAGGTAAAAAAGAAAATATTAGTTGTAGATGATTCAGGAGCTATGCTGCGAAATGTCAAGGGATGGTTACAAGATAAGTATAATGTAATACTAGCTAATTCAGGTGCTATGGCCATAAAATATATTGCAACAGACAGACCTGATTTAGTATTGTTAGATTATGAGATGCCTGTTGTAGATGGAAGACAGGTTTTAGAAATGATTAGAACAGAAACGGATTTTAGAGATGTT
>JAFOCU010000345.1 GCA_017381055.1 Lachnospiraceae bacterium | reverse complement strand
TTGACACCTGTGGTATAATATAAGTGGGGAAACCTAAGGGTTGAACCGCTACCGTCAGACGTCGGACAGATTAAGATTAAGTGAGATTAGATTAAGATTAAGACGTCATACGGATTAAGATTAAGAACAGAACAGAACAGATTAAAGCACAGAAAGGAGATTAAGATTATGTGCAAAACAGAAAGTATCAGAGGATTACACGTCAAGGATTACAGAGAACTTGATGTACAGGCATTAGAGGAAATCATATGCCTTAATGAACAGTTAAAGACTAACTTAGAACAGATTAGATTAGCTGTTAACGATGGAGTAAACCATCAAGCTTTACGTTTATTAGACATATTGCTTGAAGATAATGACTCACACACAGATTACTGTAAACAGTGTCAGGAAGAAATCTTAGTAGCAATGGAGTGCCACGAAGCCTCAACCCACTTTGAAGATTACATGAACGAGCCTATAGAAAGTCAGACATCTGACAACGATGTACCATACGAAAATTGTATGAATATGCACAACGAAGCAACATCTTCAATAGAGTGCTTAGAGTGTAACAAGTCAGATTGCCCTTATTCAAGAGGATAAGATTGTAGAGGATTAAGATTATGGCAGACAAATTTATAAATATGATAATGGGAGCTCGCAAAGCAGACGTTGACTCCATACGAGAACTTAAGAATTACATTTACGAGAAATCAGGAGTGGCAAACAAGTCACTCCGAGCACTCGAAAGAACAGGTGGCGATACAGAGTATGCCTATGGTAGAGCAATGGAATTTCTCAATACAGAATATCAGTCGATTAAGTTTCCACAGGCTGTAGCGAAACGTCCGACGTCTGACCTGATTAAGCAAGCCGAATTTCTAGAGCATTGGTTGGGATTAGGCACAAGAACAGTAAAAGGTGCAAGGCAATCAAAAGAGGACAGTATTAGAGGATTACTCAAGCTAAAAGATTTAGGATACAATATATCAGCAGACCCAGAACGTATGGCACGAATAAGCAAGATTATGTTAAGAACAGGTGTCAAACTTGTAGATGACCTAAGATATGAGTTTATAGAGATGTTGGACTCAGCATTTGAAAATGGATATACAGAAGAAGAAATCGAAGAAAATGTATTAAGATGGCAAGCCGATGACATTACATATAATTCACTAGTAACTCTTTTCAAAACAGACAGGAGCGGATTAGAATGATATATACAGAAGAACAGGACAGAATAATAGAATACTCAGATTTAGATGTTTTATACTTCTTTAGATTAGATAGAAGATTAAACATGAAAGGCAAAGCACGTTCACATCAGAAGAATTATTTTAAAGATTTTATGACAATGGATATTGAGACATCAGTGCAAGGTCGTGATACAGACCAGCCTATCTCAATAACATATTCAATAGCAACATATATAGACGGAGATTGTATACTCTGTCGTACGTGGGAAGAATATGTTGACTTAATCGGTCAGATGTCTGACACGATGAACCTAAGCAAATACAACAGATTAGTTTGCTACGTTCACAATCTTCCCTATGAATTTCAATTTATGCGTAACTACTTCCACATAGATGAGGTATTCGCAACACAGGCACGTAAAGTTGTAAAGTGCTATACAAAAGGTGTTGAATATAGATGTTCATACAAGCTAACCAATATGGGATTAGAGAGATTTACATCTAGCACACCAACCTGTAAACACGGAAAGTTAAGTGGTGAAGAATACGATTACAAGAAATTCAGAACACCAAAAACAGTACTAACTCCTAGAGAATTACAATACATATATAATGATGTTGCAGGATTATATGAAGCACTTATATACAAAATGAATTCAGATGACCACGACGTAGCAACTGTACCGCTAACTAGTACAGGCTATGTTAGACGTGAGCTAAGGCAAGCAATGGCACAAAACCCAGCCAACAGACGCAACTTTATTAAAACAAGATTAGACGGTTATTTATATGGATTACTTAGACAAGCACGTAGAGGTGGTAACACACACTGTAATCCATATTGGGCAAATCACGAACTAGATGACATAGTTTCGATGGATATGTCCTCAGCATACCCAGCTGTTATGGTAC
>JAFOCU010000344.1 GCA_017381055.1 Lachnospiraceae bacterium | reverse complement strand
GTACATGGTGACCTTAAGCAATATGATAATAAAATGTTAAGGGTTACTGATATAAGTCTTTCAGCCAACGTTAAAGAAGGCGATATGTTATTAACATCTCATATTTCAGATAAATATGTTTCAGGAATATTGATTGGATATGTTTCGGGAATAGAGGATGATGGTAATAAATTAACAAAATCTGCTTGGGTGACACCTATTGTTGACTTTTCTCAGTTAGAGGAAGTTTTGGTTATCACACAGATGAAAGAGATTGGTGAGGAGTAAGTATATAAATGCTTAGAATTATTTTAGTTGGGATATTAGTAATAATTTCATATGTATTCCAAACAACATTTTCAATGAAAATGTCTTTTGGTGTAGTTTCACCGAATATAATTATGATTCTTGTTTGCAGCTATGCACTTCTTCGTGGAAAAAAAGAAGGCCTTTTGGTCGGCTTTTTTTCAGGTTTATTAGTTGATTTGTTTTTTGGATATTATGAAGTAATTGGCATTAACGCATTCTTATATATGATGATAGGATATATAGTTGGTATATTTCATGATATTTGGTATTTGCAGGATATTCTTATTCCAGTTGCCGTAGTTGCCATTTGCGATTTTGCGTATAACTTTATTTACTATGTTATTACGTTTTTGTTAAGAAACAGACTGGATTTAGTCCATTATATAAAAAAAATAGTTTTTCCAGAGATTATTTATACAGTATTTTTAACAGTTTTTATATACCGTATATTAATGATTGGTAACAGAAAGTTGGAAAAATTCGAGATGAGAGGAAACGAAGAAATTGATTAGGGATATACTTGAAATTGTATGGAACTTCATAAAGTCAAGAGTATTTATTTTAAGTCTGATTTGCGCCGGATTATTTGCTATTCTTATAGTTAGAGTATTTAATCTTCAGGTTGTTAATTCGGATAATTATGCTATGGGTTATACTCAGATGTCTGAGAAGATAAGATACTCTACAGGTACAAGAGGTAATATTTATGATGCAGATGGTAACTTATTAGCATATAATGAGCCAATTTACTCTGTGGTTATGGAGGATAAACTTGATAGCGGTGAGACAAAGAGCGATGATTTAAATGCTATTATATATAAGACTATAACTCTTATTGAAAAGTATGGCGATGAAATTATCATGGATTTTCCATTAGTGATGGATGAAGCTGGAAATGTATCATTCTCATCAGAAATTTCAGAAGGTACTCGTTTAAGATTCCTTAAGGATATATACGGTACAGAAGAACTAGATACAGAAGAAAAGAAGTTATCTGAGGCGTCTGCTACAGAGGTATTTGAATATCTTTGTGGTGAAATCAAGTACGATATTGATAAAGAGTTGTATACTGATGAGGATGCCATTAAGATTATTATGATAAGATTTAATTTATCACTTAACGCATATCAAAAGTATATTACAACTACAATAGCAAAGAACGTTTCTACAGAGACAGTTGCTGCAATTTATGAAAATGCTGCGGATATTCCAGGCGTTACAATTGCAGAAGATACAAAAAGAGTTTATAATAATTCATTTTATTATTCGCTTATTATAGGATATACAGGAAAAATAACAGAAGAACAGATGGTATCCTTTAATGAAGAAATAGATGATGAAACTAATAAGTATGTCTTAAGTGATATTGTAGGAAAAAATGGTATAGAAGCTCAGATGGAGCTTACTTTAAGTGGTAATAAGGGTTATGAAAAGGTATTTGTTGATAACACAGGTAAAGTAACAAGTATCAATGAATCAAAGAATGCCACAGCAGGAAATGATGTATATTTAACTATTAAATCTGATTATCAGATAGGTATATATCATTTATTAGAGCAAAATTTAGCAAATATTTTAGTTAACAATATTGTTAATAGAACCTTAAGCCAAAAGGATAAAGATGATTGGAAAATACATATAAAAGATGTATATTTCCAGATGATTAATAATAATGTAGTTAAGCTTGAGCATTTTAATGATGCAAATTCTACTCAAAACGAAAAATCTGTATATAATACTATGATTGCTCGTAAAGAGAACATTGTAGTTGAGATAAAAGAAGAATTATATAATGATAATGCAAAGCCACTTAAGGATTTATCAGAAGAAAAGAATGCATATTATACTTATATTTTCAATATGTTATCAGATGAATCTTATGGCAATAATGTCATACCTAAGTCATATTTAACTACTGATGATGCAGTATATGCAGAGTGGATGAGAGATAATTTATCTTTAAGAGATATATTACTCCACTGTGTATCATCAAATTATGTAGACTTATCAAAGCTTGATATTGATAGTAATTATGCTGATAGTGAAGCTGTATATGAGGCAATTGTTAATTTTATAAGTGAGAAAATTCAGGAAAGTGACAAGCAGTTTACAAAGCTTGTATATAAGTATCTTATTGAATCAGATAAGATATCAGGAAAGCAAATATGTTTGTTGTTATTTGATCAGAATGTATTAGAGTTTGATTCTAATACGTATAATAGATTAGCACAGGGTAGTATTTCGCCATATGACTTTATGATAAGTCAGATTAAGGCTCTTAAGATAACACCTGCACAGATTGCATTAACTCCTTGTTCAGCATCAGTTACTTTAGTTGATGTTGATACTGGTGATGTATTGGCTATGGTATCTTATCCAAGCTATGATAACAATGTATTTTCTGGTTCTATTGATTATAAGTATTGGACAGAACTTAGTGAAGATTTATCTAGTCCTTTATATAGTAGAGCTACAAAGATGAGAACTGCTCCTGGCTCTACTTTTAAGCCTTTAACAGCAATTGCTGGTATGGAGGAAGGTATTATTACATCAACTTCACATATTTATACAGAAGGTATATTTACAAAGGTAACGCCTTCTCCGAAGTGTTGGTATTATCCAAGTAGACATGGTTCTATAAATGTAACAAGAGCTATACAGGTTTCATGTAACTGTTTCTTCTATGAGATTGGTTATTCGTTAGCTTGCAAGGGAACAGGAATTTATAATGAAGCTAAAGGTTTAGAAACATTAGAAAAATATGGTGAGATGGTAGGTCTTACAGAGCGTTCGGGTGTTGAAGTAGAAGAATATGCACCTTTATTCTCAGATACGAATCCAGTTGTTAGTGCTATTGGACAGGGTACACACAGTTTTACAGGTGTACAGTTAGCAAGATATGTTAATACATTAGCAGGAGATGGTCTTAATAGAGAGTTAACACTTGTAAAAGATATAGTGAATTATCAAGGAGATAGCATTGGAATTCCTGAGAAAGAAGCTGTTCAGATGGATGTATCTCAAAATAGCATTGCAACTGCTAAAAAGGGAATGGAGGCTGCTGGTAACAGTTATACCTTACTAAAGGCG
>JAFOCU010000047.1 GCA_017381055.1 Lachnospiraceae bacterium | reverse complement strand
TTCCTATCTTAGTTAAACGATCATCATCACTAACCGCTAATTTCGCCTGGCCACCTTCACTATTTTCCTTCATACTTCTAAACTTGTAGATAGTAAATTCCTTCATGTCCTTTGTGCAACGAACCTGCTTATATATAACGCTTCCATGATCCTCAAATTTTATACATACTGCTATTACTAGCATTACTGGCGACGCTAGAATAAGTCCTACTAGTGAAATCACTATATCAAAAGCTCGTTTTATAATTGCCGATATACCACCAATTCCAAAGCTTGTACAATAATAAACCGGACTATCTACATCTTGAGTAACCCCTGCAGTTCTAAGTATTACATCCGAAAGATTAGCTGTACAATACACCACTTTATTATGTTCATAGCAATATTTCAATAACTTCTTTCTAATTTTTGATGATAAATTATGAAGATATACATATTCATAATTATCTATGTCCGCCAACACCTTATTCATAGATTCATCTAGGCTAAGATCTTTTCTATTAAAATCTTCTGGCATAATATGAAGCACACCATTTGTAGATTTAGATGTAACCCTCATATATATATTCATACCCGCAAATACAAATACCACACTTAAAAAATTTAATATCATCAACAAAATTATCTTGAACGAAATATCTCTCACACTAGTTCCTGGCAATAATGCCATCATAACAAACCATGTGATTACATTGATAACAAAGCTTTTAATCAAAACACCAAACAGATACTCATACTTTAAATATATCTTACTACTATTCATCTTCCCGATAAAAGAAAATGATAACAAGCCATAAGCAACCAAAGCATAAACAGCCCTATAATTCTCAGTAAAATAATCCATAAATATTACAAATAATTCCACCAAAAATAAAGCAACAATAATCAACGCCTTAATACCACTATATCTTCTTTTTGTAACTATCTTTTGATCTTCCTTTATCATAAACGCCTCTTATTTATTCTTGCAAATCTTTAGCATCCTTATAACTACTCTCCTGCTAATGTAGCCTCTACGAGTTCCTTTACATAAGCTACTTTTTCATCATCAGGTATCATTACATACAATTCCTGACCTGGCATAGAAAATGTTTCCTTCTTAGCTCCAGTTCCTGTAACTGTATAATTTTCAAACTCCCAGCTCTTGCCAGAAGCTAACTGTCCTCTAACTAATGTATAGATATCATCCGATGACATATTTGTCTGGAAACACCAAGATAACTCCTCCAAAACCGTTCCATACTTAGATAACATCTCTGTAGAAGTCATCTTATTAACCGTAGCCTTAATTACCTCCATCTGATGCTTTCCTCTCTGTACATCACCCGCTGCAAATGATTTTCTCTCTCTAGCAAAAGCTAATGCTTCAAGACCTGTTAAATGATTCATACCTACAGTATAATGCTTAATAGGCTCAACTGTAAAGTCATATTCCGAATACACATCAATTCCACCTAAAGCATCGATAACACCTTCAAATCCACTAAAATTCATCTTTACGTAATAATCTATCTGAATGCCATATAAATTTTCTAAGGCATATATAGATGAGTCCACGCCATATAATGCAGCATGAGTAAGCTTATCTGGCTGACCATTACTTGCCATATGAGGAACATAATAATCTCTTGGCGTATTAATAAGTTGGATACGTCTTGTTTTAGTATTTACAACTGCAATAATATTTACATCACTTCTCGTTCTAACATCGATATGACCAAACTTATCCATACCACTTATATAAACTACAAAAGCTTCAAGATTAGGCTCTCGTCTCTCAACTAATTCAATATACTTAACTATCTCAGAAGAATATACAACCTTAGTTTTTGTTAAGAAATCCTCATATCCCTCAATCTCAGCTATCATATCCATATAGACTTTATTCACAATCATCGCGTCTACAGTCTTGGCATATAAAGCTTCTGCCATAGCAGATGTAGACGGAAACTCAATATAATTAGCATTTCCACCAATTGCACTATCTATTTCTGTCATAAGTTTCTCAGTGTATTCATAGTCTCCATCATTGATATAGCCAATAACAAACTCAGACAAATCACTTATTTGATGAATATCACTATCGCTTAAAACCACGATTCCCATTTCAGTTATAATCTGTGGTTCCTCATTATCAATGGTAATGCCTTCAATCGCCTTCTCTACAGAGTTTAACACGTCCAAGCCATATATCATGCCCGCCGACAATGCAATTGATATTATCAACATTATGATACCTGACCAAATTCTTTTAGCTGCATACACGAGCAATGCATTAACTGCAACAATACCAACTGCAAATATAACCATATATTTAGTCGGTACAAGCTTCTTAATGTTATATCCTACTATACCCGCAATACTCAAATTAGCTATTGCAAATAATATACCGATGTAGAAAAACTTAGAACATTGCTTCGTCTTTTTTTCTTATTTCTTTCTAGAAGCCTTCTTTCCCTCAGAAGCTTCTTCATCATCTAATGTA
>JAFOCU010000343.1 GCA_017381055.1 Lachnospiraceae bacterium | reverse complement strand
TATTACATATTTAAAATACAGACAAAATTAATTGAGAGTATTCAGGAGAATACAAAAGTCTTATCTAAAATCGCTATTAATATAGAAGAAATAGAAAAGGAGAGTGAGAAAGATGAACAAGAATAATCTATTCGCATGGGCGAGTATAAGTGAAAATGGAACTGTAAATGGAAAAAAGGGAGACCAAACAGGAGCTGAAGTAAAGGTTGGAAAATATTATGACTTTGGTCAAGATAGAGTAATACGATTTAAAAATGTAGACTTTGGAAGAAAAGCTGGAAAGATTGCTAAGGCACTTGCTAAAAATAAAGCTATAGGATATTCACAATCTGATAGAGCAAGTCTTTATAATCTAGCAAAGAAATGTGGATGGAATTATGATAAATTAGCTGATTCACTTAAATCAGTAAAAGTTAATTGTGATTGTTCCAGTTTTGTAAGTACAATAATCAATCTATCATTTGGAAGACAAGCTGTAGCATGTTGTACAACTTCAACACTAATTAATGCTTGTAATATGATTGGAGAATTTAGAGTAGTAAGCATGAGAGAGTTTGAAACAAAACAACATAAGGGAGATATGCCAATTAAAGAAGGTAAGCATGTAATTATAAATGTATAGGAGGTGGAAAGATGTATTATAAATTAGAAGAGATTGCTAATTATGATGATATTAATTTGACTCTGACAGTAAATGAAACGGTTGAAGAAGTGACTACAGTTAAGACAATTCTTACATCTAATCAGATTGAATTCTTCTTAAAAAATGTTTATGGAGATAGAATTCTTGTGAAGGATGAAGTAAATCTTCAAAATGCTTATAATGATTTGTTAGATTTTTTCAATTATTATAAGGGACTCTTCCAGGAAGATCTACAAAGATTGTATGATGGATGGAGATTGAAATATTCGCCAATTGAGAACTATGATAAGTATGGTTCAATTAAAACAGATTATAAAGGAAGTGAAAAGAATGAGTTAACAAAGAAGGGTTCTGAATATCATATAGAAGAAGCTACTGGATATAAAGATATTCAAGAGTTAGGCAAAGAAGAGCATAAGCTGACAAAGGGTGGAACAGAAAAAAATACTCATAAGGAAGCTGCCTTCAATACTCCATCATCATTAAATGCAGCATCAGAAGATGAAACTACTTTTACTACTAGAACAGATACTACAGAAGTAAAATATGGTGGTAATACTCAAGCTGAGAATAGAATAACCAGAGAAAAGTATTCTGATGATTATGAGAAGAAAATATCAACTGTATACTCAGGACTTCTCCCAAGCGAAGAAAGAAAAGATTCTAACAAGAAAACTTTTGAACAAAGATATGATGAAGTCACTGAACATACACATGGTAATATAGGAGTTAAGTCTAGTGAGAGCTTACTCTTGGAAGAATTCGATTTAAGAATGAAGTTTGAACTTGAGAATTATTTGAGATTGATTGTTGACAAGTTCACTATTATGATTTAATATAATCATGTGTCAACATAACATTTTCATGATAAG
>JAFOCU010000342.1 GCA_017381055.1 Lachnospiraceae bacterium | reverse complement strand
GCAATATCAGAAGTCAAAGATATGATTAATCAAGCGATGGATAAGGGAGTTTATTTAGAATAGTCCGACGTCGGACGGAAAGGAGCATATATGGCTAATAACAAAGCACCTAAGAAAGGGAAAATGCTAGAAGCTATGTATGAAGCTTTTGGTATTGAGCCTACAGCTGTTAAAGGTGAGTTCAATGCTAGAACATTATTTTACGAAAGTGAACTACAACGTGAAGCTTTCGCTATAGCAGACATAGAATATAATAAGGACTTCAGATGGGATAAAGACTATATCCGTGAGGGATTACTTATTAACGGTTACTTCACAGTAACAAAAGATGATAACGGTATTTTACTTCCACTTAAATGTGGTGTAAGTGGTGTCAATGTATTTAACAGAGGTACTACAACCATTATTGCAAATCCTGTTGTAGGTTCATTTAATAGAACAATCGGTGTTGATTGTGAATTAGTTTACTTGCAACAGAAACAGGGTTCTCGATTTAGAAACCTTAAAAGTATTATTACAATATATGCTCAGAGATTGGCAAATTGTGATGCGGCTTTAGATATTAATCTATTCAATTCACGATTACCATATATATTTCAAGCACATGACCAGCAGACAGCAGAAAGTTTCAAAGCTATGTATGATGAAATAGCACAAGGTAATCCAGCAGTTTTTGTTGATGAAAACCTTGGTAAGCTATTACAGAACGAGTCGGGAAGTAATATTACAGTATTTAAGGGTAAAGAAAACTTCATTGCTGATTTGGTACAGAATGAAAAGCTTGCTATTAGAAATGAATTTCTTACTACTATCGGTATTAACACAGCTAATACTACAAAACGTGAAAGACAAATTGTAGATGAAGTTAATGCCAATAATGTTGAAATTAAAGCCAATATCAAGCTTTGGAAACAGAATGTTGAAGATTGTTGTGACAGGGTAAATGCAATGTTCCCAGAAGCTAAGCTAAAAATAACGTTCCCGTTCTACGATGAACTGGACGAAAAGGTCGGTCAGACGTCTGACATTAACGAGGAAGGAGATGAGGAGAATGAACCTAATTGATATTTTAGATGTATATGCTTTAGAAAATGATAGTGAAGATATGCAACTTCTCTTTAACGACTACACTCTTGATGAACGTATTGATAGAAATGTTATGAACACAACTATTCTTAGTGAATTAGGTGCTTCAAGACCTATCACTACTGACCCCGATTTATTTAAAATGCTATTTGATAATTTCTTCAAAAAGTATTCAAGTAATATTACAAAGCTTGTTGATACTATGTATTATGAATATAATCCATTACACAACAAGAACATATCAGAAGAAGAACACAGACAATCAGAAGGTGACATTGATAACACAGATGAGTATCATACAGATAATACTACAGAGGGTAAGGTGAGTGCTTATGACAGTAGTACCTATCAGCCAAAAGAGCAGGCAATAGGTGATGTAGACCATACAGGAGAAACACATTCAGATATTAAATCAGAAGTTGACACAACCAGAAGTATTACAGGTAAAGACGGACAGGATAGTTATCAGTCATTAATTGAACAGGAACGTAAGTTAGCGGAGTTCAATATCTTTAATTGGATTATCAAGCAAATGCGAAAAGAGTTATTTTTACTAATCTATTAGTCCGACGTCGGACGGAAAGGAGAACCTATGGGTTTTGCTTTTGAAGAATTTCCAGAT
>JAFOCU010000046.1 GCA_017381055.1 Lachnospiraceae bacterium | reverse complement strand
TTTAACTTATATCCATATAAAAAATAGGTGTACCTATTTACATAGATACACCTATTCTACTATAAATTTGCAAAATATGAAAGCACAAATTGCAAACTATTACTTTTCTAATGAAACACCAGCGATTCTAACATTAACTTCTGTTACATTAAGACCTGTCATATTCTCAATAGCTGTCTTAACCTTATCCTGAACCTTGTAAGAAACATCAGTAACAGAATAGCCATACTCAACATTAATAGCTACATCTACACATACTCTTCCTTCTTCAACAGTAACTTTTACACCTTTAGATAAATTCTTTACTCCAAGCTTTGAAATAATCTCCTTTGTAATATTTCCTGCCATAGAAGAAACACCCTGTACCTCTGTTGCTGCAAGACCTGCTATAATCGCTACTACATCATCTGCTATCTGAACTGTTCCAATATTATTTTCCACTGTAATCTACCTCCGCGCTACGAATTTTAATGATATTATTATACCTAATAGCGCTGATTTATGCAAGTATTTTCGTCACTAGAAATATTCATTCATCAATTCTATGCATCTATAATATTTATCGTTATTTTATCCGCAGAAACCTCCATCTTTCGTTTCACTATATCCTCTATCTGAGCCCTAGTAGTATCATCCATTTCTTCTGCCACAACTATAACATCCACATATCCGTCTGTATATGTAACAACCACATCTTTATAACCCTTTGCCATAATAAGATTTTCTGCCGCAATCTCCTTCTCAGAAATATCAGCAATTTCAGCCACTTTCTCCACTGCCGCCTTCTTTTCCTCTGAAGACAAATCCTTATTAGCGATTATAGCGTTTAAACTCTCGCTATTTGTGGCTCTAACATATTCCTTAGATAGCTTTGCTTCCACTATAAAATCAACTGTTCCCGTAGCATTAACAAATATGGCCTCCCCCGGTGTACTTTGCACATCTTGATCATTGCTGTCGATGTCATCACTATTGGCTTGGTTAGCATCTTGACTTAATGAATCCTTTTCCGTCGCATCACCTGTCACACTTTCCCCTTCTGGTACTGTGGAAGAACTATTCTCCTCATTCCCTGTAGCTACAGCTTCTATCTTAGCAGCAGCCTCCATCTTATCCTTTCTAGCCTTATCATTTTTCTCTGTATAATTCAAATAACCTGCCACAGCAATAAGAGCTGCCAATGATGTAATAATAAGCTGATTGCGTTTAAATATATGCTTCATATTACTCCTTTCTTTGCAAATGTTCTATTTCATTTTCCCTACTGCTATTTTATTTATCTCTATGCCAAATAATGCCTTAATTATTCCAGTTATTTTTTCTTTTACAATAGGACTGTCTCCGCCCTTGGCTATCACTGCTACACCTTCAACCTGTGGTGCAGCCTCTGATATAACAAATGGGCTTTTTATGCTATTCCCCTCCTCTGTAAGTACAACATTTTCATCCTTGGTTGTCTCATAAGAATCACGACTACCACCACTAGAATCTGTTTCCAATAATTTATTCTCCGATATATCTGACTCTCTAAGAACCTCCTTGGTCGATGAATTTTTTACAGTTATCATAACCTCCACATCACCTGCACCATCTATATCTTCAATAAGTTCTTCTAGTTTCTTTTCAAGATTCTTAACATATTTTTCACTATCAGCTGACCCAGTCCCTATATCATCATCTATCTCCGTCGCGATCTCCTCCTTCTTATCTGTCCCCTTCCCACCACAGCTGTCACTACAAAGAATCAACATAATCCCCGCTCCACCTATAAGAAGCCATTTTTCAACGGTAATATTTTTTATAATACTCTTTAGTGGAAGCACATTTTTCTTCTTATTCTCCATCTATGGCCTCCTCATACAATTCAATATCAATTATTCCTTCATCTATCTGCAAATACTCTGCAGCCTTCCTCATAAATGATAATGCTCGCGGATTAGTAATATAGCTTTGAACATTATCTTCTTTTATATCACCTATACTAATATCCTCTATCCTAATTTTCGTCCCTTCCTCTGATTCTTCATCTTCAGCTATGTATTCACCAAAATCTCCATCCAACTCTTCACCTTGCAACACTTCTTTCTCCGTTACCGTAAGCTTCAATCTAGATAACTGAATATCCTCTCCCTCTGTAAGCTCCACATGCGCCTCCATAATATATAACCCCTCCTCTATGGCCCTTCCTTGCAGTTCATTTACTATAAGCCTCTCATATTCTTTTATAGCCATCTCCCTAGTGCCACTTTCGCTCATTTTAATCTGATTTTCCAGCTCCATAGCTTGACTTTTATAATTAGTCATTGCAAATATATCTTTAATATCACCCTCAAAATTCAAGAATTCATAAAAAGGATTAATTACAAGAACAACCAGTATAAGTCCACAAAACATTCGACAATATTTCTTATAGCTATTATCCGGCATAACATTACTAACCAAAGACATAAGTATAAGAAAATATCCTATATTCTTAATATATTCAAGCAACATCCCCATACTTTACCTACCTGTCCCTAAACAGACTATGCCAATGGTTAAGAAAAACATTAACCCACAAGATAACACAATTCTATAAAGCATGTTTGTCCCCTTTGCCATAACCTCTACAGAAGACGTAACACGTTTATCAGAAATAGGCTGAACCACCGCAGCCGCCACCTTATACATAAGACAAGCTGTCAAAAGCTTAATAACAGGTATTAATACAAGCAAAATCACAACAACCAATGCAGCAGAACCTATACAATTCTTTATAAGTGTACTAGATCCGGTCACAATATCTACAAAGGAATCAACACTTCCTCCCACACCAGGTATAAGACCAAACAGTTTTCTATATCCTTTAGACTTAGCATAATCAACGCTAGGAAGTGCAATGCTTGCCACAAGATTAATACCTATAGCCAATGTAGGAATTATCTTAATGGACCAGTCAATTACCGTCTCTATAACCGCTGCAAATTTAGATAAATAATCCTCCTCAAGCATGTTGTTGAGAATCAATATAATCACATAGACACTCACTGCTGGAATAATGAACTTCAATATAATATATTCAACAGCCATAATAGATATAAAAGCG
>JAFOCU010000341.1 GCA_017381055.1 Lachnospiraceae bacterium | reverse complement strand
TTATATGAAAAATATAGTGGTTATAACAGGTGCATCATCAGGTTTTGGACAATTATTTGCTATGGAACTTGATAGTAAGCTTAAATCAATAGATGAGTATTGGTTAATAGCAAGAAATACAGATAAAATGCTAGAAACATCAAAAGCAATGAAGACACCTTGTAGAATTATTAGCTTAGATTTAGCAAAACGTGAGAATGTAAAAGAGGTTATTAAGACAGTTGAACGTTATGCTTATGATTGTGAAGATGATGTTAATATCAAGATGCTAATAAACTGTGCAGGCTATGGAAAGCTTGGTTCTTTTGCAACTCAAGATCTTGAAGATGTAACAGGAATGATTGATGTTAATATAACAGCACTTACATGTATAACAAGAGACCTTATACCATACATGCATAAGAATAGTAGAATTGTTAACATTGCATCTGCTGCAGCATTTTTACCTCAACCAGACTTTGCAGAGTATGCAGCAACAAAATCCTATGTTTTAAGCTTGTCGAGAGCTTTAAATGTAGAATTAAGAAACAAAAATATATATGTAACAGCTGTGTGTCCTGGACCAGCAGCTACTAATTTTTTTAATATAGCAGAACAAAATGCATCTACACCATGGTATAAGAGATATTTCTTTGCAGATCCAAAAAAAGTTGTAGATAAGGCTATCGATGACTCTATGAGAAAGAAAGAGGTTTCTGTATATAGCGTATCCATGAACCTACTTAGATTCTTTACAAAGATTATCCCTCATAGAATTATATTAAAATTTTTCTAAATATAAGAGGCTAATATGCAAGAGATTACTATAAAAAAGAATGAAGCCGGACAGCGTTTTGATAAGTATTTATGTAAATATTTTAAAGAAGCGACGTCAAGCTTTATATATAAAATGCTTCGTAAGAAGAATATTGAACTTAATAGCAAAAAGGCCACTGGAAGTGAAAAGCTTATAGAGGGAGATGTTATAAAGATTTTTATGGCTGATGAGACCATTGAAAAATTCAAAGGACAGACAAAAGTGCCAACAAAATCTAAAATAAATACCTCAACTATAAGAGACAATATTGTCTATGAGGACGAAAATATTCTTATAGTTAACAAGCCAGTTGGAGTACTCTCTCAAAAAGCTAAGCCAACAGATGTTTCAATAAATGAGATGTTTATTGAATATTTGCTTGAGGATAAAAAGCTTACATATACTGAGTTAGAAACCTTTACACCATCCGTATGTAACAGATTAGATAGAAATACATCGGGACTTATTACATTTGGGAAAACCTTAATAGGTGTTCAAGAATTATCAAATGGCTTTAAGTTAAGAACTTTTGATAAGTATTATTTAGCTGTTGTATGGGGAGAGATAACTGAAAGCTGTCATATAGATGGGTATTTAAGTAAAGATTCGAAAACAAATAAAGTAACTATAAAGAAAACTTCTAAGGAAGATTCTTCATATATTCAAACTGCATATGAACCATTAAAAACAGCATTTATCTTAGTAAACAATAAAAAAATACCAATTACGCTTTTAAAAATAAAGCTGATAACTGGAAAGACACACCAAATTCGTGCACACTTAGCATCTATAAATCATAGTTTGCTAGGTGATGATAAATATGGAAATCCAAAGCATAATATTGACTTAAAGAAGCAATATAAGATTAATTATCAATTACTTCATTCTTATCAATTATGCTTTAAGGATACTACATCATTAAAGGCTTTAAATAATCTTAATAATATGATTATTGAAGCACCAATTACAAAAGAAATTAATACATTATTTAACCTTAAATAAGGAGTAATATGGGTACATGGAATACTAGGGGACTTAGGGGTTCAACCTTAGAGGAACTTATTAATATTACAATTGAAAAATATATAGATAGTGGAATTGCACTTATTCAAAAGATTCCAACACCTATTAAACCTATTAATATAGATAGTGCCACACGTCATATAACATTAGCTTATTTTGATCAAAAGAGTACTGTAGATTATATAGGCGTTGTACAAGGTATACCTGTGTGTTTTGATGCAAAGGAATGTAATACAGATACGTTTCCTATGCAAAATATTCACGAGCACCAAGTTACTTTTATGGAAAGATTCGAAAAGCAAGATGGTATTTCATTTATTATTCTTTATTATGCTCATAAAGATGAGCTATATTATTTACCATTTTCATATATTAAGAAGTTTTATGATAGAAGTAAACAAGGCGGCAGAAAAAGTTTTCGCTTTGATGAAATAGACACAAGCTATCGAATTAATAAAAAAAGTGGGGTTCCGGTTCATTTTCTGGAAACCTTACAAAAAGACCTTGATAGTAGGTGTTGACAAATACATTTATATACGTTAAAATAAATCAGTCTAGTAATATAGTAATACGCTACTATACTAAAGTATTTATTATAAACAAAGGAGTTATCTATGAAAAAGAATCTTTTACATACACCAGAAGGTGTACGAGATATTTACAATGAAGAATGTGCTAAGAAATTATATTTACAGAATACAATTCATGAGACATTAAAGTCTTATGGTTATGCAGATATACAGACACCAACTTTTGAATTTTTTGATATTTTTACAAGTGAAAGAGGAAGTGTAGCTTCTAATAATATGTACAAATTCTTTGACAGAGAGGGTTACACATTAGTTCTTCGCCCAGATATGACACCAGCAGTTGCAAGAGCTGTTTCTAAGTATTATATGGAAGAACATATGCCAGTTAGATTTTGCTATATGGGCAATACATTTGTAAACCATGCTGAACATCAAGGCAAACTTAAGGAAATTACTCAGATTGGTGCAGAACTTATAGCTGATAATAAGTCTGATGCAGATGCAGAAGTAATTGCTATGACTATAGATTCTTTACTAAAATGTGGTTTGGATGAATTCCAAATTGAAATTGGTCATGTAGATTATTTCCATGGTTTAATGGAAGCAGCTGGACTTGATGAAGATGCGGTTAATGAATTAATGACTCTTCTTTCAAATAAGAATTTCTTTGGAGTTGAAGAGCTTATTACAAGTAGCAATGTGCCAATGGAGGTTCAGGAAATCTTTAATAAGCTTCCTGAATTAACTGGTACAGTTGAAGTGATTAGCAAGGCTAGAAGCTTATTTACAAATGATTTAATTAATAATGCTTTAGATAGAATGGAAAAGCTTTATGAATTATTATCTATTTACGGTTTTGAAAAGTATATTTCGTTTGATTTAGGAATAATTGCAAACTTTGATTACTATTCTGGAATTATTTTCCATGGATATACATATGGAACTGGAAATCCGATTGCAAAGGGTGGTAGATATGATAATCTTCTTAGTCAGTTTGGCAAAGATGCACCATCTATCGGTTTTGCTATTGATTTAGACCAGCTCTTAATCGTTCTTAACAGACAAAAGATTGATATAAAGATTGATAGAATGAAAACACTTATTATATATGACGAGGATAAGAAGGCAGAAGCTATCAACAAGGCTATTTTACAAAGAGATAGAGGAATTCCTACTGTATCTATGAGAAAGAGCGAAAAACAGTCTTTAAATGAGTATGAACAATATTGTATAGATTATGGCTTTGACACATTGTTTTATATAACAGGTGATGAAATAATTAGGAAGGAGTTCTAACAATGAGATATTTAACATTTGCCCTTGCAAAGGGTCGTCTTGCAAAGAATACTCTTGAAATCCTTGAAAAAATCGGTATTACTTGCGAAGAAATGAAAGATAAAGATACAAGAAAGCTTATATTTGTAAATGAAGAACTTAAGCTTAAATTTTTCCTTGCTAAAGCAGGCGATGTTCCAACATATGTAGAATATGGTGCGGCTGATATTGGTGTTGTTGGTAAGGATACAATTTTAGAAGAAGGACGCGATATACTTGAGGTAGTTGACTTAGGAATGGGTAAGTGCCGTATGTGTGTATGTGGTCCAAAGTCAGCAGAAGAGCTTTTAAAGCATCATGATATGATCAGAGTTGCTAGTAAGTATCCAAATATTGCAAAAGATTATTTTAACAATAAGAAGCATCAGACAGTTGAAATCATTAAATTAAATGGCTCTGTTGAGCTTGCACCTATTGTAGGACTCTCAGAGGTTATAGTTGATATTGTAGAGACAGGCTCTACACTTAGAGAAAACGGCTTAGATGTTCTTGAAGAGATTTGTCCATTATCTGCAAGAATGGTTGTTAATCAGGTTTCTATGAAAATGGAAAATGCAAGAATTATGAAGTTGATTTCCGAACTTAAAACTGTTTTATAGACAGAAAGGTAAGGCGAATATAATGAGAATAGTTAAATTAAATGAAGAATCAAAAAAGAATATTTTAGATGATCTTTTAAAGAGAAGTCCTAATAATTATGATAGCTACGCATCTACAGTTAATGAAATTGTTAATAATGTAAGAGAAAACGGCGATAAGGCAGTAGCAGAGTATACACTTAAATTTGATAAGGTTGAATTAGATTCTAATACAATCCTTGTTACAAGAGAGGAAATAGAAGAAGCCTACAAGTTTATTGAAGCGAATGATAAAGGCTTAGTTGATGTAATTAAAGCGTCTGCAAAAAATGTTAAAGATTATCATATGATGCAGAAACAGTACAGCTGGTTTGATTCAAAACCAGATGGAACTATGCTTGGTCAGAAGGTTACAGCTATTGAAAGAGTAGGCGTATATGTACCAGGCGGAAAGGCTGCTTATCCTTCATCAGTTCTTATGAACATTATCCCTGCTAAGGTTGCTGGTGTAGAAAAAATCGTTATGGTTACACCTCCAGGAAAAGATGGAAAGGTCAATCCAGGAACATTAGTGGCTGCTGATATTGCTGGTGTTGATGAAATATATAAGGTTGGTGGAGCTCAGGCTATTGCAGCTCTTGCTTTTGGAACAGAGACAATACCAAAGGTTGATAAAATAGTTGGTCCTGGTAATATTTTTGTTGCTCTTGCAAAGAAGGCAGTATTTGGCTTTGTAAGTATTGATTCAATCGCTGGTCCAAGTGAAATTCTTGTATTAGCTGATGAGACAGCAAATCCACGTTTTATTGCAGCTGATTTATTATCTCAGGCTGAACACGATGAAATGGCTTCAGCTATTTTAGTTACAACTAGCCAGGAATTAGCAGAAGCAGTTTCTAAAGAAGTAGATGTCTTTGTACAGATTTTAAGCCGTAAGGAAATTATGGAAAAATCCTTAGAAAATTATGGATATATCCTTGTAACTGATACTATGCAGGATGCTATCGATGTAACAAACGAAATCGCATCAGAGCACTTAGAAATCGTAACAAAGAATCCATTTGATACAATGACAAGAATTAAGAATGCAGGTGCTATTTTCTTAGGAGAATACAGCTCTGAGCCACTTGGTGATTATTTTGCAGGACCAAACCACGTTCTTCCAACAAATGGTACAGCTAAGTTCTTCTCACCACTTGGAGTAGATGACTTTATCAAGAAATCAAGTATTATTTCATACTCTAGAGAAGCACTTGAGAAAATACACAATGATATCGAACACTTTGCAACATCTGAGCAGTTAACAGCTCACGCTAATTCTATTAAAGTAAGATTTGAATAGGTTGCATTTACAGAAAGAAGGTATAATATGGCAAGAATAGGTACAGTTAAGAGAGTAACTGGTGAAACTCAGATAGAGGTTACAATTAATCTTGACGGACAAGGAAAGGCCGAGGTTAATACAGGAGTTGGCTTCTTTGACCACATGCTTAATAATTTTGCTCGTCACGGATTATTTGATTTAACTGTTAAGGCTACAGGTGATTTATATGTTGACTGTCACCACTTAATAGAGGATACAGGAATAGTATTAGGCCAGGCTATTTTACAGGCTGTTGGAGATAAGGTTGGTATTAAGCGTTACGGTAATGCAATTCTTCCAATGGATGACGCATTGATTCTTTGTGCATTAGATTTATCTGGAAGACCTTATCTTTCATATGATTTAAAATTCAGTCAGCCAATGTGTGGTTATTTTGAAACAGCTATGACAAAAGAATTTTTCTATGCTTTATCATATAGTGCAGGTATGAATCTTCACTTTAAAATGATGTCTGGAGATAATGACCATCATATAATTGAATGTGCATTCAAAGCCTTTGCAAAAGCTCTTGATATGGCTACTATAACAGATTTAAGAATCAATTCAGTACTTTCTACAAAGGGTACATTATAATTATAAAGAGGTCTTAATTATGAAGTTTGAAGAATTTAAGTTAAATAGCGACGGAATGATTCCAGTAATCGTTCAGGATTACCAGACAAATGAAGTTTTAATGCTTGCATATATGAATGAAGAAGCATACGAACACACTCTTGAAACTGGTAGAATGACATATTATAGCAGAAGTAGAAATGAGCTTTGGGAAAAAGGTTTAACATCTGGTCATTTTCAGTATGTAAAATCTCTCGAAATTGATTGCGATAAAGATACAATTCTTGCTAAGGTTGAACAAATTGGTGCCGCTTGTCATACTGGTAGTCGCACATGTTTTTATACAAACATATTCAAAAAAATGGTATAAATAAATAGTGTTAATTTATGGACTGTTGCATAACTTTTGTGCAACAGTCTCTTTACTTAATTCTATATAACTGATAAAATATAGTAAGTGTTTGTTAGAATAGAATGGGGTTTTATATAAGGAGAGAGCTTATGAATAAAAAGAAGAAAATCATAATAGGAGGCACAGTTATTTCTTTTGTATTGATTGCAATATTATATCTTGGGGTTGCTATATATTATCAATATCATTTCCTTCCAGGAACTATAATTAATGGTAAAGATTATAGCAACAAAACAATTGATACTGTAAAGGAATCTATGCTTGACGATATTAGACTCTATTATCTAAAAATAATTGAGAGAAACGATGAAGTAGAACATATTGCAGCTGGTGATATAGGTATGGAAATATCAATAGATGGTGATTTGTCAAAGATTAAAAATAATCAGAATCATTATCTTTGGTTTGTAAAACCTAAAAAAGAAGAAAAATTAGATATTACTATAACATATGATGAAACAAAACTAGACTATGCAATTGGCAACTTGAAATGTCTAAATGATGAGTATATAAGTTCTGGGGTAGCACCTCAACTTACCTTTGATGGCAATTCTTTTACAATGACTCAAGCAGAACCAGGTACAGAAATAGATAAAGAAAAAACAATTGGTTTAATCAAGAAAGCTATTAACAATATGGATTCTGTTCTTAAATTAGAAAACCAAAATTGTTATCTTGTATCATTAGATACTAATATTTCAGACAAAGAACAGACTGTATTAAATCAATTAAACAGCTATCTTGACGTGGTTATTACACTTAGCTTTGGTGAAGAGACAGAGGTTATTGATAGAGCACAAATATACAAGTGGTTATCTGTTGATACAAATAACGAGATTGTATTTGATAAGGATGCTATCGTGGAATATATAGATTCCTTTGCTACAAAATACGAAACCATGGGCCAATCTCGTGTTTTTACAACATCTACAGGCAGTGAAATCACTGTAAGTGGCGGAGATTTCGGATGGTGGATTAACAGAAATGCTGAAGCTGAGGCTATTATTAATGATATAAAAACTTTAAATTCAGCTACAAGAGAGCCAAATTATTTGCAAAGAGCTGGTGCTTACGGCGATGTGGATTTTGGTAACACATATGTAGAGATTAATTTAACTACTCAGCGTTTATTTGCCTATAAGGATGGCAATAAAATCGTGGAGGCTGATATAATCTCAGGTGACCCTAGAAATGGTAAAGAGACACCTACTGGCGTATTTAATATGCGATTTATGTTTACAAACTATAATTTTGTCAGAGGTTCTTTCCAAAAGACATTAAAATACTGGATGGTATTTTATGGGAATACTGTTGAAACAAATATTGGTATAGCATCATGTGATTGGATTACCGATTTTGGTGGTACTGCATATAAGAGTGCAGGTTCACTTGGCTCAATCTATATAAATGAAGCTGACGCAAAAACCTTATACAAGGAACTTCCTGGAAAGGATTTCCCTGTAATAATTTACAAAGAGAGACATTAATTTATTGGAGGCTTAAATGACAAATTTAGCATTAACTGATGAAATACTTATGAGTATAGACAAACCTGCAAGATATATTGGTCAGGAAGTAAATATGGTAAAAAAAGACTTAAATGATGTGGATGTACGTTTTGCTATGTGTTTTCCTGATGTATATGAAATTGCTATGTCACATCTTGGTATTCAGATATTATATGATATGTTCAACAATATGGATGGAGTATATTGTGAGCGAGTTTACTCACCTTGGACTGATCTTGATAAGATTATGAGAGAGCAGAATATTCCTTTATTTACTTTAGAGACACAGTCTCCAGTAAAGGAAATGGACTTCTTAGGTATTACAATTCAGTATGAAATGTGTTATACAAATATTTTGCAGATTCTCGATTTAAGTAAGATTCCATTTATGGCTATCGAAAGAAGCGAGGATGACCCTATTGTTATAGGTGGTGGTCCATGTACTTATAATCCAGAACCAATAGCTGATTTCTTTGATATTTTCTATATGGGTGAAGGCGAGACACAGTACAAAGCACTTATAGATTTATACAGAGAAAATAGATCAAATGGTGGATCTAGAAATGATTTCTTAAAGAAGGCTGCAAAGCTTCCAGGCATGTATGTTCCAAGATTTTATGATGTGGAATA
>JAFOCU010000340.1 GCA_017381055.1 Lachnospiraceae bacterium | reverse complement strand
AGCTGCCGAAGTTACAGTTTGTGATTCTAAATTTGAATTAATTTTTGGATATTGTGCATCCACTATTACAGGAGGTTCTTGTGGCGGATTTTTAGGTTTGTCCTCAACTTCCGCTGAACATCCAAATAAAATTATACTTGCAAAAAGTATTAAAAATAGATTTGAAACTTTTTTAATGAGTTGAACTACATTTTCCATAAGTAGCCTCCAAACAAAAGTATATCTCATTAAGTTTAGCACTCATTACCAATAAATCAAGAAATAAATACGTCCGGTCAAGGCACGCTTTGCTCAAGGCCTTGACTCGGCCGTTTTTAGGGTTTGTATTAAACCCTAAATAAAAAAGGTCTGTTATAAAGTAATTTACTTCATAACAGACCTGTTAGTTTTTTTTTAGATTAGATTAAGAAAGGAGATTAGTTAGTTGATTGACTAACTTCTTTACTTAAAGCATCTTTTATACTACTAAATGATTCCATATTGTATTTTCCTGAATTAGAACCAGATGTATTTTTTTCTCCTGCTGCCTTAAAGAAGATTTTTCCTTCTATCAAATCACAATCAATAGTCCATCCACTATTATTTTGATTACCATCTTTACCATAGAAAGCAACTTTCTCTTTAGTAAAATCAGCAGGAGCACCATACCAACCGTCCCCATTTGGTTCTGCAGTCATTTGTGTTAATGCACTTAAATTATTTGTACTAGGAAGAGAATCTCCTTCGTTATAGAAGTATACATAAATTCCTATACCAAAACTTGCTGCATTTTTAAAGTAAACCTTAGATGAATCAATTGCAAATTTATCATGGAACTCAGTAAAACAACTATCTCCAAATATTAAATCTACAGAATTCCAAGGGTCTGCACTTGATAAATCAGATAAACCATCCACAACATCAGGGTCAAATCTTGATAATGTACATTCAGTAATTACATCTGAAGATTGAAATTCTATTGTCAATGTAACATTTTCTGCAACTTCTACATTATCTGTCACATTAATCCACTGCATTTCACCATCTTTTTCATAAGAAATATATATTTCTGCATCATCACCAGCATACCAATTAGATACATTAATAATTGTATATACAGCTTCAAACACAGCGTTACCAGAAGAAATATTCATATCTGCTGATTTTACAGTAGCATTTTCTATTAAAGCATCTCTTTTAATTGGTTCGCTAGGAATTGGGTCAACAACAAAAAGTGTACAATAACTTATATCTGCTGCTGTTACAAAACTGGCTGTTCCTTTATCAGATGTTGGATAAACATCGAAACCTGTTTCTACATTATCATTCCAAACCCATGCAACTACAGTTCCAGATGTCCATGTTTCATTTGTAGGAACACCAGAAATTGAATAAGCAACAGGATCTTTTGTCCATTTTGCAGTCAATGTTATATTTGCATCTACTACAAATGATGCTCCTCCTAAAATAGTTTCAGATCCGTTATCCCAACCACCAAAAGTATATCCATCATGAGTTGGCTTTGGCAATGTTATAGAAGAACCTTTTTTATATGTTTCATAATAATAATCTGAAAAATAAGAGTTGTAATATACTTTAACATTCCAAATAGGTGTAAATTCTACATCTGCAGTAATTGTATAGACATCACCAGGTTGCCATACAGTCACTCCGTCTGACCAACCACCAAATGAACAACCTTCTGCTTTTGGTGCATCAGCAATTTTCAAGGTTTCATCTTTTTCCAATTCTCCAGATCCATAACCTCCTACGTATTCATATGAGTAAATAGGATTCCAAACAGCTTCAAAAACTACATCTGCAGTAATTGTATATGTAGCACCAGCATCATAAAGTTGCTCTCCAACTTTCCAGCCTTTAAATACATATCCTTCTCTAACAGGAGCAGATTTCAAAGTTAAAACTTCACCATCTTCTGCAGTTGGAGCTTGATAATTAGGATCTTCATCAGCTGGAATACCATCGTTGTATTCATAAGTAAATAATTGCTTCCATTCTGCTGTAAACACTGTATCTTTT
>JAFOCU010000339.1 GCA_017381055.1 Lachnospiraceae bacterium | reverse complement strand
GAAACCCTTGACTTCAAAGCAATCATGGAGAGTCTGTTCATTGATCAGCGGCAGATCATCCTTCAACTCCCACGCCCCTGCCACATCTTTGTTCTTATCCAATTCATAGACAGCAACACTTTTCCAACCATTACCGATCACATACTTCTCCACATCCGATTTCGATATGCTTTTCACTGCTGATACTTCAAGATATTCATTACCATCAGCATCTATTTCAGTAAGATTGAAATTTTCTGTGTATGGCTCAAACTGTTTCCAATCTCTTTCGAGTTTTTCTGTGCAGGATGCCGATACAAGTATTGCCAACGATATCACTGCCATTCTAATGTCTGTGAATTTATGCATTATATTACTCTTTATCCTTTTCCTTAAAGTATTTTACATTGACATATACAGCAACACCTACCATTAAAAGCACAGACAATATTTCTCCCCAACCTTCAAATGTTTTTCCACGTTGAAAATCGTCTATAATATAAAATACTTTTCCTGTGCCAATAATAACGCAGACGTTCATAACAATAAGAAGTTTCTTGCTGATGATCTTAGCCATAAAAGAATTTAATTATACAGTTTAATATCAGTAAAAGTATGCATAAATTTTCGAATCACCAAGAACACTTATTTTCTCCACCTTGGCAATATGGTGAATTCTTTTCATAAATTTGCTATGTAATACATGCACATCACGAAAACAGAAAAATGTAGATTTAATCCACAGTCGGATAGCGGGAAGTGACATCGCCGTTATTCGCAAAGTTAAAAACCTATTACCTTGACTTTTTCTCAGTTAGACTATATTTATTATAGAGACTGCATTGACTATGTAGGGTATCTAAATTTGGTAGTAATACTTCTGAGATTATTCTGCATTTAACTCTTGTATTGCAGTTCGAGCAATTTCAGCAAAATACTCATCGTTACCATCTGCTACGATATGGTAATATTTAAGGGCATTTTCCTTGTCTCCTTGTTTCTCATAAAGATTTGCAATGTTATTTGTAATCAACATATCCTCAGGAGTAAGTTCTCTTGCTTTAAGGAACCATTCAAGAGCATTCTTTGGGTCATCAGCATAGAACCTTAAAGTTCCTTTGTCACACAGGAATATTGCCTCATCAGGATATAACTGAATACAAGTATCAATCATCTTTTCTGCGGAAATGATGTCATTTGAATTGAGTAACTGCGAAAGATAGTCTTGAATGCAGTCTCTAAGATATGATATACCATCGGTCTCAATAGGAATATCTAATGTTCCTATCCACTTATTATTATTCTTGATGGAATGTTCTAACGCTGATTGTATTTCTTGTACTGCCAGAGAATATTCGTGCACATAAAGATGTATGGTTACCTTTCCTAATCTCAAATCAATTCTATCAGGATTCTTGCTGATTCCTTCTGCAAGTGTCCCTTTTGCAGAATCTAATTTTACGGAGTCTATTTGAAGTTCGGAGAACATATACGACTTGACTCCTAATGAATCTTCTACTACATAACACTCTCTTCCATCAGTAGGTTCTGTATCAGACATTACAATCACATCATCAACTGCATTCTGAAAATAATAGTTCGCTTTTAGAGAATAGATTTCTGCATCATACGGGAACAGCCTCCCCCAATCAGAAATCAGTGAGATGATGGCGGAAGAGTCTCGTTCAGACATCGCAACCTTGAAGTTATTATATAGTTCTTCTCGGGACTGAGCCAGAACAGAACAAGCGAAGAGAACCATAAATGGGATTAAAAGCAATCGTTTCATATGTATTCAATTTTAGAAGATAATCGTATAAATTGATAATATATTTAGTTGAATATGTGACCTATGTCATTCCTCCT
>JAFOCU010000338.1 GCA_017381055.1 Lachnospiraceae bacterium | reverse complement strand
TAATTTAAAAATAATTGTTGACAATAAATCCCAATCATAGTATTATAATATATGTAAGGAGGTGCTTTAAGTGGAACAACATTTAGAGTATATAGCTAAAGGAAAGACAATATCAGCACAAGCCACAAGAGCGAGTAAACTTCTTGCACAAGGAGAAATAACTAGCTTCACAGTTTGGGGAGAAACAGATGGAGAGGGTTCACAAGTAAGAATATTCTATGACGAACACGAACAAAGATTCTTCTCACTAACTACAACTTGTAAAAAGAATAAAACTAATCAGGCAAAGTATGTATACAACGCACTATGTAATTCACTAGAAGGGTTTGATACATACGGAATAGACCTACACTACACAAGGACAACAGTAGATACAATAGCTAGACACTTATGCTCAACAGGCAAATTTAATTATTAATTAAGGGGGAACTTAAAATGATAAGAGTTAAGAAAGTAAGAGAAAATGCAATAATACCTGAAAGACAAGGGAACATAGAAAAATCATCTTGTATAGACCTAACAGTAGCAAAGGTATCAATCAATGGAGAGTATGCTGAACACTACACAGTATATTCAGGAAACACAGTTAAAAGAGTAGTTAACTTCTTAAAAGGAGATGTAGTAGTTCTTCATACAGGACTAGCTATGCAACTACCACCACTAACTGAAGGTTGGTTAATGCCGAGAAGTTCAACATTTAAGAAAACAGGACTTATACAAACTAATAGCATAGGGATGATAGACAATGCTTATTGTGGAGATAATGACGAATGGATGGCTGTTATGTATGCAACTAGAGATGGTGAATTAGAGATAGGTGAAAGATACTTACAATTTAGAACAATGCCTTGTATGAAACCACAAGATATAGTTGAGGTTGAAACTCTAGGTAATAGTAGTAGAGGTGGATTTGGTTCAACTGATAAGGAGAACAAATAATGCCTAAATTACTAGAATTACTTGTAGAGAGTCTAGGAATACTAGACGAGATATTATTTGATTTAGAAGAGTTATCAGTGTTGATAGAGAAGGTGGAGCATATATCACCATCAAAAGACAATCTATCAGACATAGACAAAGAGCATTACGAGAAACTTATAGATATATACGCAAACAAGTTCATGGATATACATGATTTATTACATAGAATACATTAATATTTAGGGGGAGAATTACACATGAAAAAGAATAAATTTATATACGATAGAGTATTAACTTACTTACAAAAGAACAGGGATTATGGTAATTCAGTAGACAAGACTAGATTACTTATAGGAGCAGATGCCGACCTAGTTAGAATGGCTGATAAAATACATAGAATAGAAAACTTAATGATGACAAATGATGCAAAGGTAGCTGAATCAATAGAGGACACTATATTTGATTTAATAAACTACATGGCAATATATCAATCAGGAGAAGGACACGACTGTATAGAAACATTATCATCTCCATTGAGATTAATGGACTTCATATCAGAGGTGCAAGACATAGTTAGTCAACCTGAAGTTGAGTTTAAGAATTTACAATCTAAACTAACAAAAGAGATACTATCAGATTTTACAATGAAGTACATAGTTGATTATATACAAGTTTGTGTAGCATAACACTCTCACATATCCCCTATATGAATAATATGGGGGAGAATTGGAAATGATATTATATAAAGAGTTTTTAAACGAAATAGAGGAATACCACAAGATATTAAAGGTGTATGATGTGAATAAGCTAGATTATGTTGCTGATGCATACTTAAAAGAGAATGACGAGGATTTCAGTAAC
>JAFOCU010000337.1 GCA_017381055.1 Lachnospiraceae bacterium | reverse complement strand
TCTTACAGTTTCTATTTTGCTTTCTACAGTTTCAGAGTTCTCTTTTAAAGCTTCTCTCAATTCAAACTCTTCCTCTATGATATCATCTATTTCATCCATGACATCTTCTAAATCTGCCATTTCATCCATATTCTCTTCTATTTCTGTGTCCTCTGTCGCTTCTTCACATTGTTCAATGTCTTCAGCGATTTCTTCTTCAGAAACTTCTGGAAGAACCTCCGGAAGCACTGAAACTTCTACTGTTTCTTCTACTTCAGTCTCTTCAGCACTTTCTTCATCATTTTCTTCATCATTTTCTTCTAAATCATCTTCCACTTGGGCTGCTGCCTCAGCTTCTTCCTTAGAAATAATATTTGCAAATGCACTATCTATAGCATCATTTCTTTCTTCTTCATCATCTGCATCATCCTTATTCTTTTTAACCACTAATACTATAATTACACCTATAAGTATTACAACCAAAAACAATGCTATGAAGATTACATATTTATATAATAGAACTTTTCCACCATCTACATTTGTTTCTTTTAATTTAGCTATATCGTCCTTTAAGCTCTCATTCTCAGAAACCAAGCTATTGTAGTCATCAAGTTCTACTCCAACTTCTACTGACGAATCAAAATATTTCATCATCTGACTTTCAGCTATATCGTAATAATATAACCCAGCCTGGCCTTCCCAATTCATTGCATATACTAAATATATGCCTTCTAACTCTGATATCTGCCAACCAGTAAATTCCACACCATCAATTGTAATTACGCTTTCATTATAACCTACTGGAACCACTAGTTCCTCAGGTGCCTTTACAATAGTATAAAGTTTCTGTGACATAGTAATATTTACCATTGGATAAAAGCTATTAGCTACCTCATCATAAATATAAAGCTTTCCAGCCTCACCTGTACCACTTGTAAGGTACATTACTATAATATCCTTCACAAGACCTTTACCTGCTACTACTGTTTTACCATTATAATTATACTCAAAGCTTTCAAAACCTTCTGGTAATGTTACTGAATCATTGATATTTCCAACGTAATACTCTGTGCCATCTATTACTGTAGTAATAGGGTCTTCCGGCATTGGTGGTGTAGTTTCTTCAACAGGAACCTTTGTATAAATAACATATTCCTTTTTGCTACCATCCTCAGCTGTTACTATTACCTTTGTTGTATTATCACCTGGATCAAGGTTTGGCCACTGTACATTAATTTTAGCCTTAGCGTCCTCAGTCTTAGCTGAAACTACAAGGTCTGTAACACCCTGTTCAACAGATATATTATATTTTGTTACATCTTTTGAAAATGCAGGTGACAATGTAACATCATAAGAAGAACCATCTTCACGTACAGCCGCAATGCTCATCGATGAAAGATTGTTATTCTTTGAAGCTACAACTGGTGCATTTACTGTTATCGAACCATTTTTTGGTGTTACAGACATATTATCAACAGTATCGTAATCAATTACACCATCATCTCCGCTTATACATACATATTTAATAGCTGAAGTACCTGGCCCTATAGCCTTAAATGTTACTGTCTTAGTAAGTTTCTTTGAAATACTTGACGAGTCCGGCACATCATAAATCAACTGAATACGGCCTCCACCGCCACCTTCAAAGCCTGATACTGCCTGCAACACACTAGCGTCATATTCCAAATAGAAATTATAGGCACCAATATTGGCATCTGCACTTATATCCACATTTACTTTAAACTCCTGCCCCTGTGTAACAGTTGCAGAAGATATAGTTACTGTAGCACTTGATGCATACACCACATTATTTCTTCCCATAAGTATAAACATTGCCATTATTACAATAATCGATACTACACTCTTTAACTTATTCACAAATTTTCTACTTTGCATACCCTTACCTTCTTACCTCTTATTTTTGGTCAATCTTTCCTGTTCCCAAAAGCTGTTTTCTAAGAACTAATATATCCTTAATAGTCACACCATTACCATCCTTATTTGCATTACCTGCTTGCAAATATGCACCATTAAGACTAGCTGTACCCAATATATACTTTCTCAATATAAGTAAATCCTTTATGGTAACCTCTCCGTCTCCGTTTACATCTCCATATACAACAGTTGGATAGTACGATACATAATTGCCGGAAGCATCCTTAACCGCAATCATATCTCCTGTACATATCTTACCATCTTTTTTAACCTTCTTATTAGCATCTAATATATCAAAGCTTCCACCCGATACTGTAACAGTAGCCGCTATATCTGCCACTGTAGCACCTGGTGTAATACCTGTGATAGTATTATTAGAATTTTTATTTAAAGTTGTATTTATAGTAAACGATGGGTTTACCGTACCACCACTTCCTCCAGGATTTGTAGTTCCACCTCCTGCAGGCTTGTCCTGTCTTACAATAGTTATTGTATATGTTCTAGCCGAACCATTTTGAGCAGTTGCTACTACTTTTATAGTATTCGAGCCTTCCTTAAGGTCATATTTTCCTGTACCTGTAACCTTTGTACTACTTACAATAGCTGAGGCGTTAATATTAACTGATGTTACACTCTTATCTACAATCAATGAATAACTTGTTGTAAACTTGCTAAATGTTGGCGTCAAGCTATAATTATTTATGCTCAATGACGCTAAACAGTTATTTGGATTACCATCCCCTGTCGGCATAGCTGCCGCACTCTCTGGCATATTTTTAAATACTGGTATCTTAAATACTATAGGTGAACCACTCTTTAACTCCTGAGAATAAGCCTTAGCTGTTTTCGCTGACTCTAACTCCGGCGCTCTAATATGTGTCATATACTGATGTGTATATGGAGTTCCCACATAATCGAACTTTTTATAATACAATGTGTCCTGTCCCACATTTATATAATCTGTGCCAACCATTATGGCACCACCTACGATAGCCTTATATCTAGTATTCCATGGTCTTAAAGCCTTTGCATCTGTACCTTTAGCAAATATCAAGCCATTCTCTACTGCAGTTTTTCCATTAGCCGCATATGCCTTCCAATTATAATAATTGTAATATCCTTCATATCCAGAAACTGTTCCTGATATGATACTACTTGGATTCGTACCTCCAAGCTCTATAATCATACTAGAAGCAAGATGATATGGGTTAACACCTGACTTAGATGCTGCTGTCATAATAATACTAGCATAACTCTCTGTCGCACCTGTTTCGTCATTTTTAACTGTATTTTTTCCAGTCTCCATAAATGTACCTTTGAGAATCTTCTCAAGGTTTTCTTTTGTCTGAAAAGCACTTTGATATGACAACTGTTCAAACATCCATATATTTGTTTCATTTAAGAAATTTCTTGGGTCCATATAATAGGCCACTAATTCCTTGGAAGCCGCACACCAAGCACCTCCATCAAATGTATACCAAGTGCCTGTATCCCAGTTATATGAATTAGTCTCCAGGGACTTCCATGAACTTTTTTCATTCTTACCAATTAAACTTCTACCTGTCACACTCTGATTAGCAAGTGCCGTATCCCATGTATAATTAAGATGATCTGCTACAAATACCCATTTTGGATACTTTGCATGCAGCTGACGAAGAGCATTCTTATAACTTTCTGGGAATCCCTGAGCATTAAGATATGCTTCAAAATCAGCATCCTCTTTATATTCTATTTTATCTTGTACGTTTGTAATAAATGTAGATATAGCATAACCCGTAACTCCGCCATAGACTATTTTGTACCATAACGCACCATCAGAAGCTCTTGCTTCGTCAATAATAGTTACAACTGCTCCATCTTCTAACTGCTTGATAACTTTTGTACCCGATGTACCTACGCCATCTCGCATATTGAGACTAGAGCCTTCATCAACATCTACAACACCCGTTTTTTCTGTATATCCGTATGCCTCCCCAGGACGGAATACAATGTGTGAAAAAAGGCATACTATTATCACTAAAATCATAGTGATACTTATGAAGTTTTTACGTATACTTCTTCTCATTTTTTTCTCCCTTATATTTCTAGTAAATACAAATAAACCTAATTGCAGTTGCTTCGCAACATTGATTAAACCTATTTGCAGTCTCATGGAGACTACAAATAAACACGGATAGCAGTGCTTTCTAAAGCACTGCCATCCCAAAAGCCTACATATTATCTAAAGCTTTTCCAATATCATTTCTCATGTACTTATTGTCAAATTCAATAAGCTTGGTTGCTTCGTAAGCATTAGCTCTGGCAGTAATTAAATCATTTCCTGTCGCAACAACACCTAAAACTCTTCCACCATTTGTGAGAACATCTTCGCCCTCAAGCTTTGTACCAGCATGGAATACAAAGTAATCATCCTTGCCTTCAAAGCTTTCTAAACCACTAATCTTAAATCCCTTTTCATAATGCTCTGGATAACCATCTGATGCTAAAACTACGCATACAGCAGCATTATCCTCGAACTGAAGATCAATTTTATCTAATGTACCATCGATACAAGCCTCAAATACCTCTACGATATCATTCTTCATACGTGGAAGAACTACCTGTGTCTCTGGATCACCAAAACGAGCATTATACTCAAGTACTCTTGGACCATTCTCTGTAAGCATAAGACCAAAGAAGATAATTCCCTTAAACTCTCTGCCCTCAGCCTTCATGGCATCTACAGTTGCCTGATAAACGTACTTCTTACAGAACTCATCTACCTCTGCTGTGTAGAATGGGCTTGGTGAGAATGTACCCATACCACCTGTATTTAAGCCTTCATCATTATCCTTAGCTCTCTTATGATCCTGTGCAGAAGTCATAAGTTTGATAGTATTACCATCTACAAATGAAAGAACAGAAACCTCACGGCCTGTCATAAACTCTTCGATAACGATTGTATTACCAGCTGAACCAAACTGCTTATCAAGCATAAGTGTCTTTACGCCTTCCTTCGCATCTTCAAGTGTATTACAAATTAATACACCCTTACCAAGAGCTAAACCATCAGCCTTAAGAACGATTGGGAACTTGCCCTCATTCTCAAGATAAGCAATTGCTGCTTCTGGAGAATCAAAATTCTCATATGTAGCAGTTGGAATATTGTACTTCTTCATTAAATCCTTTGAAAATGCCTTTGAGCCCTCAAGGATTGCAGCATTCTTTCTAGGACCAAATACTCTTAAGCCCTCTGCCTCAAAAGCATCTACAACACCACCTACAAGTGGATCGTCCATGCCGATAACTGTTAAATCTATTTCCTTTTCCTTTGCAAAAGCTACAAGCTTGTCAAATTCCATAGGACCGATTGGCACACACTCAGCAACCTTGGAAATTCCTGCGTTACCTGGTGCACAATATATTTTTGAAACCTTTTTACTTTGAGCGACCTTCCATGCAATAGCATGCTCTCTTCCGCCGCCACCAACGATTAATACTTTCATCTAAAGTCTCCTTAATATTTACTTTAATCTGCCATTGGCAATATCATCTATAGCCTGTGGTAAGATAACCCACTCAGCCTGTTCCATAACTCTTTGCTGAAGCACACTTGGAGTATCATCTGGCAATACCTCTACCACCTTCTGATAGATAATAGGGCCTGTATCTGTTCCAGCATCAACAAAGTGACATGTTGCTCCTGTAACCTTTACACCACGCTCTAATGCAGCTTCATGAACCTTTAAGCCATAGAAGCCTGTTCCACAAAAAGCCGGAATAAGCGAAGGATGGATATTGATAATCTTACCTTCATATTTCTTAATAAGAGCCTCTGGAAGAACCACAAGACATCCTGCCAATACGATTAAATCAACCTTATATTCATCAATCTTTGCTATTAGAGCCTCATTAAAAAGCTCTCTATTTTCAAAATCCTTAGGAGAAACGCAGACAGCATCAATTCCTGCCTGCTTAGCTCTCTCTAAAGCATACGCGTTTTTATTATTACTAATAACCACCTCAAGCTCTGTGTTTGTAATCTTGCCAGCATCAATAGCATCTATTATAGCCTGGAGATTTGTTCCACCGCCTGATACAAGTACAGCTACTCTTAGCATAATGTAACTCCCTTTTCACCAGCTTCAATATGACCTACTACAAATGCCTTATCACCAGCTGACTCGATAGCCTTAACTACTGTGTCTACGTCTTCTGCATTAACAGAAAGAACCATACCAAGACCCATGTTAAATGTGTTGTACATCATATCTTCAGCAATATTTGCCTTCTTCTGCATCATTGTAAAGATTGGTGGAATCTCGTAAGAATCCTTCTTAACTACAGCTCTAGCGCCTTCTGGGAGCATTCTTGGAATATTCTCCTGGAAACCACCACCTGTAATATGGCTACATCCGTTAATCTTAACGCCAGCTTCCTTAACAGCCTTAAGAGCCTTTACATAAATTCTTGTTGGAGCAATTAATGCCTCACCAAGAGTCTTTCCTAACTCATCATAATATGTATTAAGACCTTCCTTAGTAAGTTCGTTCTCAAATACCTTTCTTACAAGTGAGAATCCATTACTATGAACACCTGAAGAAGCGATACCTACTAATACATCTCCAGCCTTAATATTTTCGCCTGTAATAATGTCCTTCTTATCAGCAACACCAACAGCAAAACCAGCTAAATCGTAATCATCCTCTGGCATAAGACCTGGATGCTCAGCTGTCTCACCACCGATAAGTGCACACTCAGACTGTCTACAACCTTCTGCAACACCTGCTACGATTGTAGCGATCTTCTCTGGGATATTCTTTCCACATGCAATATAATCAAGGAAGAATAATGGCTCACCACCTGCACAAGCAACATCATTTACACACATTGCAACAGCATCGATACCGATTGTATCATGCTTGTCCATAATAAATGCAAGCTTAACCTTTGTTCCACAACCATCTGTTCCTGATAATAATACTGGCTCTTCCATCTCCTTAATCTTAGCTAATGAGAATGCACCTGAGAAACCACCAAGACCACCTAATACTTCAGGTCTCATTGTCTTCTTAACATGCTCCTTCATAAGCTCTACTGACTTGTAACCAGCTTCAATATCAACTCCAGCCTTCTTATAATCCATTTTCGTATCCTCCGAATTGTTTATGTATTTTCTTGGGTTATAAATTTATAGCATACTTGTTACTAGTTGTATGCCTTGTAGCCTACCTTTTCAAGCTTCTCAGCCTTAGCTACAACCTTTTCCTTCATATCTTCCTTGTAATCCTTAAGCTTAGCTAAAAGCTCTGGATCAGACATAGCAAGCATCTTTGCTGCAAGAATACCAGCGTTCTGACCGCCGTTAATTGCAACTGTTGCAACAGGAATTCCTGAAGGCATCTGCACTATAGAGTAAAGAGAATCTACGCCACCAAGAGATTTTGTATAAATTGGCACACCGATAACTGGCATTGGGAATATAGCTGCTGCCATACCAGGAAGATGTGCTGCTCCACCTGCACCTGCAATAATAACTTTCATACCCTTGCTTTCTGCTGATGTTGCATAATCATAAAAAATGTCAGGCATTCTGTGTGCTGAGATAATTGTCATCTCATAATCAATTCCAAACTGCTCAAGCACCTCAGCTGCCTTGCTCATTACGTCAAGGTCAGAATCGCTGCCCATAATAATACCTACTTTAGCCATAGCGTAGTGTCCTCCATTCGTTACTTTT
>JAFOCU010000336.1 GCA_017381055.1 Lachnospiraceae bacterium | reverse complement strand
CGTGCACCAATGTGTGGCGTTCCTCATCATGCTGCTGAAATGTATCTTAACAAATTGGTTTCTAAAGGTTACAAGGTAGCTATTGGAGAACAGGTTGAGGATCCAAAGCAGTGCAAGGGCCTTGTAAAGCGTGAGGTTGTGAGAGTTGTTACACCTGGTACCAATATGAATGCTACAGCCCTCGATGAGAGTAAGAACAATTACCTTATGTGTATTGTGTACATTGAAAATGGTTTCGGAGTAGCTACAGCTGATATTACTACAGGTGATTTCTATGTTACAGAGGTTGATTCTTTAAGAACATTACTCGATGAAATCAATAAATTTATGCCTTCAGAGATTATATGTAATGAGCCATTATTTGTAAGTGGAATTGATATTGTTGACATTAAGGAAAGACTTGGTATCACAGTGTTCCCACAAGAGGCTTGGTACTTTGATGATGATAGATGTCGTAGTCTTCTTTCAGAGCATTTTAAGGCTATGACTATGGAAGCCTTAGGAATGGGCGATTATCCAGTAGGTGTAGTAGCTGCGGGTGCGTTGTTACAGTATTTTTTTGATACTCAGAAAACTAGTCTTGCACAGCTTACAAAGCTTACACCATATGCTACTGGAAAGTATATGATTATCGATACATCGACTAGAAGAAATCTTGAGCTCGTGGAAACTTTAAGAGAAAAGCAAAAGAGAGGCTCACTTTTATGGGTGCTTGATAAGACAAAGACTGCTATGGGGGCAAGACTTTTAAGAAGCTATATAGAACAGCCACTTATTGTAAAAGACGAGATTGTAAAGCGTCAAAAGGCGATTGCAAATCTTAATTCTTCATTGATAACAAGAGATGAGCTTAGAGAGTATCTTAATCCTATATATGATTTGGAACGACTTATCGGTAGAATTGCTTATAAATCAGCTAGCCCAAGAGATTTAATTGCTTTTAAGAATTCATTAGTTATGATTCCATATATTAAGCAGCTTCTTGAGGAATGTTCTGCACCATTACTTATGGAAATTAATGAGGAAATGGATGATCTTAGAGATATTGCTAAGATGATTGATGATGCAATTGTAGAGGAACCACCTATTAACGTCAGAGAAGGTGGCATTATTAAGTCAGGCTTTTCTGAGGAAATTGATAAGCTTAGAGAGGCTAAAACTAAGGGCAAGGAATGGATTGCTGAGCTCGAAGAATTTGAAAGAGAAAGAACAGGTGTTAAAACTCTTAAAATCAAGTTTAATAAGGTATTTGGTTATTGTATAGAGATTACAAACACTTATAAAGATAACTTTGAGATTCCTGAGGATTATACTAGAAAGCAGACTCTTACAAATGCTGAGCGTTATATTACACCAAAGCTTAAGGAATTGGAGGATATGATTCTTGGCGCTGAGGATAAACTATATATTTTAGAGTATAATTTATTCACTGAATTAAGAGAAAAGATTGCTGAGGATGTTCTTAGAATTCAGAATACAGCCAAAGCTGTGGCTAAGGTTGATGTTTTTACATCGTTAGCATTTGTTGCTGAAAAGAATAATTATGTTTGTCCAAAGATAAATGAAAAGGGCACAGTGGATATAAAGAATGGTAGACATCCTGTGGTTGAAAAGATGATTACAAACGATATGTTTGTATCAAATGATACTTACCTTGATAATGGCAATAATAGAATATCTATTATTACAGGACCTAATATGGCAGGTAAGTCTACATATATGCGTCAGACTGCACTTATTGTATTGATGGCGCAGATAGGAAGCTTTGTGCCAGCTGAGAGTGCAAATATTGGTCTTTGTGACAGAATATTTACAAGAGTTGGTGCGTCTGATGATTTAGCTTCTGGTCAGTCTACATTTATGGTGGAAATGACAGAGGTTGCTAATATTCTTAGAAATGCCACATCTGATAGCTTGCTTATATTAGATGAAATTGGTCGAGGAACATCTACATTTGATGGTCTTAGTATCGCTTGGGCTGTTGTAGAGCATATTAGTAATACAAGAATACTTGGTGCCAAGACTCTTTTTGCAACTCATTATCATGAGCTTACAGAGCTTGAAGGAATGCTTCCTGGCGTTAATAATTACTGCATAGCTGTTAAGGAACAGGGCGATGACATCGTATTCTTAAGAAAGATTGTTAAGGGTGGCGCTGATAAGAGCTATGGTATTCAGGTTGCTAAGCTTGCTGGCGTTCCAGAAACTGTTATTTCTAGAGCTAAGGAGCTTGTAGAGGAGCTTATGGATGCTGATATTTCTAGAAAAGCTAAGGAAATAGCTATGTATTCAGGAAATACCGTAGGTAAGAAGAATACAGTTAAGGTGGATGAGGTTGATATAGCTCAGATGTCGTTATTTGATACTGTTACAGATGATGACATTATGGAGGAGCTTAAGAATCTTGATTTAGGAAATCTTACACCTATCGATGCTCTTAATACTCTTTATAAGCTTCAGGGAAAGCTTAAGAATAGATATAAAGGTTAATTTTATTAGAAATATATTATTTAATTAATGTTAATTGGAGGAAATATGCCGGATATACATGTATTAGATCAAAATACCATAAATCAAATAGCTGCCGGTGAGGTAATTGAACGTCCGGCATCTGTAGTAAAGGAACTTTTGGAAAATGCTATTGATGCAAAGTCCACAGCTGTTACTGTTGAAATTAAAGAAGGCGGAATAGGCTTTATTAGAATCACAGATAATGGATGTGGAATTGAAAAGAAGGATGTAAAGATAGCATTTCTTCGCCATTCTACAAGTAAGATTATGTCTGCAGAGGATTTGGTGTCTGTTTCATCTTTGGGCTTTAGAGGTGAAGCATTATCAAGTATTGCAGCTGTTGGCCAGGTAGAGCTTATAACTAAGACAAAGGGCGACCTTACTGGTATTAGATATGTAATTGAGGGTGGTGAGGAAAAGAGCTTTGATGAGGTTGGGGTGCCAGATGGTACAACATTTATAGTAAGAAATCTCTTTTTTAATACACCAGCTAGAAGAAAGTTCTTAAAGTCCACTGTTACAGAGGGTGGCTATATATCTGATATAGTTGAAAGAATTGCTTTGTCTCATCCAGAGGTTAGTGTGAGATTTATTGTTAATGGACAGAATAAGCTTCATACTTCAGGAAATGGAAACTTAAAGGATGTAATATACGCTGTATTTGGTAGAGAGATTGCGGCTAATCTTTTAGAGATTAAGGCAGAGAATGAGTTTATGAAGATATCTGGATTTGTAGGTAAGCCTATAATATCTAGAGGAAATAGAAATTATGAGAATTATTTTATAAATGGTAGATATATTAGGAGTAGTCTTATTTCTAAGTCTATTGAGGAAGCTTATAAGCCATTTATGATGCAACACAAGTATCCGTTTACAGCGCTTCATATAAGCATTGATGGCAGTTTGCTTGATGTAAATGTTCATCCTACAAAAATGGAGCTTAGATTTAGAAATCAGGAGCAGATTTATCCATACATTTTAAAGCTTATAGGTGATACTTTGTTAGGAAAAGAACTGATTCCTGAAAGTGTATGTGATGATGAAAAGACAGAAAAGGCAAAGATTAATAATGAGCTTAAGGAACAGAAAAAACTAGTTGCTTATAAGCCACTTGCAGAGCCTTTTGAAGTGAATAGAAGAAACGAACAGTTTGAGAAGAAGGTTGAAAGTAAGGTTGATAGTAAGCCTTTAAGTGATAGAAAGACTGAAATATTTACAAGACCAGCTTTTTCAAAGCCGGAGATATCAAAAACAGTGATATCTAAGCCTGTGAT
>JAFOCU010000335.1 GCA_017381055.1 Lachnospiraceae bacterium | reverse complement strand
TTGATATAATGGATTACGCAAGTAATTATGTATTGATGCCAGTTGTTTCTATACTTACATGTATACTTATTGGTTGGATTACAAAGCCAAAGTATATTATTGATGAGGTGAAGAAGAGCTGTACAAGCTTTAAGAGAGAAGGTCTATATACAGTTATGGTTAAGTTCGTAGCTCCAGTTATGCTTGTAGTATTATTCTTAAAATCATTAGGTTTATTCTAATATTGCTTATGATTTAAATCGCAGTTGCAAAGCAACTGCGATTTGCTATTTACAAAATGAAAATTATGTAGTAGAATATTCATATGGTAATTATTTACCGCATTAAAAGATAAAAGGAAAGAGGTACTGTTATGAAGAAGTTTAAGAAGGCATTATTATTAACAAGCGCAATCGTAGTTGTAGCTTTAAGCGCAGTTGGATGTAAGAAGACAACAAAGTGCGAAGGTATTTGTGGCGAGGAAAAGAAGTGCTCTAAGGTAGAAGTAGCTGGCGAGAAGGTTTGGTTATGTGAAGATTGCGAAGCATTTGCTAAGGCTGCTGAATCATTAATGAAATAAATTGAATTAATGTGTAATCTAAAAGGAGTAGACTCTAATAGAGTTCTACTCCTTTTTTGTTAATCCAAGTTGTATTGTGGCTTGGATCTTGTTTAAACGGTATACTCTTTGTGTTTTACGTAGATAAAAGGTTCAAGCTGACTATGTGCGTTATAAGTAAGAGTCTGGAAATCCTCGTAATTATATTCATCCATAGCTTTATCCAATTCATTTGCAAAATTAGAATTTGCTTCTTTGTGAAGCTGTTGTTCTGTTGATCTTCTTTTATCTCTTTTTGATTTTGGAATAAGAGCTACCATTTGAATTGGGGTTACATTGAAATTGTTGTAAAATCCGTTTACTGCAATAATCCCTCCTTGGTTGCATATTTCAATAGAACCGTCGTACTTATCTGGTACTTATTTACTATATCGGATTATTTTCTTAAAATCTTTACCCTTTTCTATATTCTTTAGGTGTCATATTATATTTTGTTTTAAAAGCTCTGTTAAAATATGACACATTGTTATAGCCACATTCAAAGGAAATATCCATTATAGAATCATCGGTTGTTCTAAGTAAGTTAGCAGCAGTAGAAAGTCTATATTGATTAAGATATTCTATAGGTGTTTGATTAGTGTATTGCTTGAAAATATGAGATAAGTAATATACGCTGATATTAGCTTTGGCTGCTAGCATTTCTAAAGTGATTTTTTGACTGTAATTATCTTCTATGTATGTGGTTATATCTTTAATAAGATTCGTTGTTCTTATATTTGAAATATCGTGAGTTTTATTTACAATATAGTAATCATTAGAATAAAAATAATTGATAAATTCTAAGAATCCTATTTTGATTTTTAGTTCATATGCCATAGCATGAGAATTGTGATCTGAAAGTATGTTACTCAATATATCGCCTAAAGTTTTACTATGTTCGGTAGCAGAATGAATATGTATAGGCAGAAGTATATCATTGTTAAATATAGGACTAATATATTTTGTAGAGCAAGTATCGATTGTATTTCCGTCTATAAGCTTTTGGTCAAAAATGTATGTTTCGCCTAAGAAGTGTTCATCATTGTATTGTTCAAAATAATGAAGTGAAGAAGGTGGTATGATAAGAATATCTCCTTGGCTTATTATATATTCCTTAAAATCAACCACATAACGAGCCTGGCCAGTTACTACTTTGATAATCTCTATTTCGTCATGCCAATGAATGGGAAAGTCTGTAAAGGATTCAGGAATATGTGTTAGATAGATATTGTAAGGTAACAAAATGGTACCGTGTTTGATGGTTTCTTTATTATTTTTTTCCATATTTATATGCATAAAATCCTCCGTTTTATATAAAATAGCAAGATTGTGTTAATAAATTGCAATATTGTTGTAGAAATTTGTCTATAAATAGCATTATACTGTTATTAGTTGAAGAAGGCAATACTTTTATGAGGAGAAAAGAATGGCAGAAACTGATGTAAGAAAAATGTCACTGTTTAAGCTTGGGTGGCCTATATTTGTTCAATGTTTGCTATCGTTATGTTTGGGGTATGTAGATACACTTATGATAAGTAATTATAACGAGAAATCAGTAGGCGGTTTAGGTAATGCCAATCAAATACTTGGTTTTTTGACATTGGCTTTTACTGTAATATCTAGTGCGGCTGGAGTTATGATTGCGCAGTATATAGGAGCAAAGCTTAAAGAAAAACTTAATGAAATTTATACTGTATCAATGTTTTTTAATCTTGTATTGAGCGGAGTGATTTCGTTTATTCTATTTATAGGCTGTGATGTAATACTGAAATTTATGAAGGTGCCTCTTGTGATGGTACCAGATGCTAAGGCATACATAGAGATTGTTGGTGGCTTTATGTTTGTTCAGGCTATGATAGATGTATTTTCACAGATTTTTAGAAATAACGGCAAAACTAAGTTTGGTATGGTTATTGCATTAAGCATGAACATTATTAATATTGTGGGTAATTATATGTTTTTATATGGTCCTCTTAAACATTTGAATTTAGGTGTTAGAGGAGTAGCATTATCGACAACACTTAGTAGAATTATCGCGTTAGTTGTAGCTATCATATTATTTAAGTATAGAATCGAAGGAAAGATATCGGTTAAATATTTATGGCCATTTCCAAAGGAAATACTTTTTAAGCTTCTTAAATTGGGTGTGCCAACAGCAGGCGAAAATATTTCGTATAATATTGCGCAGATTATTATTCTTATGATGGTTAATTCCTTTGATTCGGTAGTTATTACTAATACGAAAAATTTTGCAACTATTGTAAGTAATTTTGCATATCTGTATTCAGTTTCAGCGGCAGTGGCTACGTCTATAATTGTAGGTCATGCAGTAGGAGCTGGAGAGTATGATTTTGCGTACGGAAGAGTTATTAAGTCGTTAAAGAAGTCGTTAGTAATCTCTGTGGCTATAGCATTTGTAAGTTGGATTATAAGTCCTATTACTATAGGATTATTTACAAATAGTAATGAAATCATAAGGTTGTCGCAGAAGGTATTAGCTATATGTATATTCTTGGAAGTAGGACGAACAGCCAATCTTGTTGTTATAAATAGTATGAGAGCTGCAGGAGATGTGAAATTTCCTACATATCTTGGAATGGCATCTATGTGGGGTGTAGCAGTACTATTTGGATATATATTTGCAATCGTACTTGATATGGGGCTTGTAGGATTGTGGATAGCGATGGCGATGGATGAGCTTCTCAGGGGAGCGGTGGTTTGTATAAGATGGAAAAAGGGCAGTTGGAGAGGTAAAAGAGTAATAGAAGAATAGATTATTTTATGAGGTGTTTAATAAAAATAGCTGGATTAAATATCCAGCCATTTTATAAAGTAAGGGACTCTTTTGGCCCAAGAAGCTTCGCAGTGTTTTGCACCGTAAGCAATGGAAAGAGTTGCGTTTATATTTTTGTCCATAAGTAAGGAGGTTGCTTTGATAAGTATCTCCTTATTTTCTATATGATTATCTAGTTCTTTACTACCGTAGTCCATATATATGCAAGTGTCTTCATTCATTTTGCTTGTTTTAATAGTTTTGATCACTTCGTCAACATTTACCCATAAGCTAGGAGATAAACATATTGCTTTGCTAAAATATCTATTATATACAGTTGCTCCATAAAATGACATTAGTCCGCCTAGGGAAGCACCGCATATATAGGTATTTTTTCTATCCTTTAAGGTTCTAAGCTGATTATCAACTTGTGGTTTGAATTCATTTACAAGCCAATTCATATATATTTTACCCTTAGCTTTTATTTCTTCGTTGTTGTAAACAAAGTCATATGGTGTATATTCGTATAAACGATTAGTGCCTATAGGGTTACAAGATATTGCAATAATAATCATTTCAAGAGGATTATTAGATAAGTAATCGCTCATGCCCCATGAGGTTTTATATGTGGCATCCTCATCAAAGAAAATATTTTGTCCATCAAACATATACATAACAGGGTAGCGAGTATCTGGATTGGATTCATATGTTGGTGGAAAATATATATAACCAACACGCTCCTCTTCGCTAGAAAGTGGAGGTATTGTTATGGAGAATTTTTTTATCATAATTTATCACCTCGATCATACATTTATATCAAGCTAACTCTAGTATAAATAAAAAACCTAAAAGTGTAAAGTGTTGAAAAATAAATGGTTTGGTGGTAGAATTAGCAATAGTATTTTTTATTTAGGAGGAAACGAAAATGAGTGAGGAAAAGGTAATTCCTTATAAGATATATTTAGAAGAAAGTGAGATGCCACGCCAGTGGTACAATATGCGTGCTGATATGAAGAATAAGCCAGCACCGCTTCTTAATAAGGATACATTGAAGCCAATTACATTTGAGGAGCTTCAGCCAGTATTTTGTGATGAATTAATTAAGCAGGAGCTTGATGAGACTACACCTTATTTTGATATTCCACAGGAGATTCTTGATTTTTATAAGATGTATCGTCCGGCACCACTTGTTAGAGCATATTGCCTTGAGAAGGCACTTGATACACCTGCAAAGATTTATTATAAGTTCGAGGGTAATAATACAAGTGGAAGTCATAAGCTTAATTCAGCTATTGCTCAGGCATATTACGCTAAGGAGCAGGGGCTTAAGGGTGTGACAACAGAGACTGGAGCAGGTCAGTGGGGAACAGCTCTTTCTATGGCATCATCATACCTTGGTCTTGACTGTAACGTATATATGGTTAAGTGTTCATATGAGCAGAAGCCATTTAGAAGAGAAGTTATGAGAACATATGGTGCAAGCGTTACACCTTCACCATCTACTACAACGGAGGTAGGTAAGAGAATATTGGAGGCTCATCCAGGAACAACAGGTAGTCTTGGTTGTGCTATTTCGGAAGCTATTGAGGCAGCTGGTAATAAAGAAGGTTACCGCTATGTATTAGGTAGTGTTCTTAATCAGGTTATGCTCCATCAGTCTATTATTGGACTTGAGGCAAAGGCTGCTATGGATAAGTATGGTATCGATCCAGATATTATTATTGGTTGTGCTGGTGGCGGTTCAAATCTTGGAGGTCTTATTGCGCCATTTATGAGAGAAAAGCTTCTTGGTAATAAGGATTATAGATTTATAGCTGTAGAGCCAGCATCTTGCCCAACACTTACAAGAGGAAAGTATGCATATGATTACTGTGATACAGGAATGGTATGTCCGCTTTCTAAGATGTATACACTTGGTAGTGGATTTATTCCATCATCATCTCATGCAGGTGGATTAAGATATCACGGAATGAACTCTACATTATCACAGCTCTATGCTGATGGATATATGGAGGCTATGTCGGTAGAGCAGACAAGTGTATTTGAAGCAGCTCAGAGATTTGCTAGAGTAGAAGGAATACTTCCAGCTCCAGAAAGCAGTCATGCTATAAAGGTGGCTATAGATGAAGCTCTTAAGTGTAAGGAAACTGGTGAGGAAAAGACAATTCTCTTTGGTCTTACAGGAACAGGCTACTTTGATATGTATGCATATCAAAGATACAATGATGGTGAAATGGGTGATTATGTACCATCAGATGAAGAAATTAATGCAGGTTTAGCAGGCTTGCCAAAGGTTGATTAATACAGGAGTGACTATAAAAAAAATACATTTGATGTAGGGCGTTGTGGAGGCACGTAATGAGAATAATCATAGTAGGATGCGGAAAAGTTGGTTATGTACTAACTGAGCAATTGACAAAAGAAGGACACGATATTTGTTTGATAGACAAGGATGAGGATAAGCTTGCAAGGGTATCATCTAATATGGATGTATT
>JAFOCU010000334.1 GCA_017381055.1 Lachnospiraceae bacterium | reverse complement strand
GGTGAAAATATGTATGATAAGAAGATATCGGTGATTATGGGTGTCTATAATCAGTATGATGAAGAACAATTACATACAGCAGTTAAGTCTATATTGGAACAGACAGAAACAGATTTTGAATTTATTATTTATAATGATGGTTCAGCAAAAGAAGTTACAGAGTCTATAAAAAAGTTAGCGAGTTTGGATGATAGAATCATAATAATAGATGCAAAAGAGAATAAGGGCTTGGCATTTTCACTTAATATGTGTATAGAGAAAGCAAGAGGAAAGTATATAGCTAGAATGGATGCTGATGATATGTCCTATAAGGACAGATTTAAGGAACAGATAGAATTTCTTGAAAATCATCCAGAGTATCATTGGTGTGGATGTAATGCAGTTTTATTTGATGAGAATGGTGACTGGGGAGAAAGAATTATGCCAGAAGTACCAGAAGGTAACGATTTCTTGAGGTATTCACCATATATACATCCGTCAGTTATGTATCGACGAGAATTATTTTCAGAGGCAGGCGGATACAAGGTAGATGATGAAACATTAAGGTGTGAAGATTATGAGATATTTATGAGATTTCATAATCGGGGCTATAGAGGCTATAATCTACAAAAGAAGCTATTCGGATATAGAGAAAATAGAGTATCTTATAATAAACGAAAGATTAAGTACAGGATAAATGAAGCAAAGATACGATATAGAAATTTTAAGAAGATGGGGATACTTACGCCAAAAGGATGGTTGTATGTAGCAAGACCACTTGTAGGAATAATTATACCAAATAATTTGTTATATAAGATAAAGAGAAGAAAAGATGAAAAAAAGCAATGTGTCAAAGAATCTAGTGTACAAAAAGATATTGGAGAAGGAACCGATATACTTACAAGTAGCTAGAAAATATGAAAAATTGCATAAGAATATGACTACTAGCGAGGAAACATATCTATATGTATATGCACCAGTGATGGTTGAGTTTATACAGTGGATATTGAATACAGCAATAAATGAGAGAAGACAGAGGTTGTATTTTTTATCTAGAGATGGTTATCAGATGTATCTGGCAGCAAAACGCTTAACGAAAGAGTTAGATATACCTATAGAATGTAGATATATTAATGTATCGAGATATGCATTAAGAGTTCCTGAGTATCATCTGATAGGTGAGAAATGTTTAGACAGAATATGCCTTGGAGGTATAGATGTAACCTTTGAGAAGGTTATGAAGAGAGCTGGTTTAAACGAAGAGGAAGCCTATCATATAGCCACTGTATGTGAATATGATAAAAAGTATAAAGAAGTTTTATCATATCCAGAGGTAGTAGGTCTAAAGGAAGTACTAGGGAAACAGAAAGATTTTTTTGATTATGTATATAAGCATTCAAGAGAAGCATATGATGCTGCCATAGGATATCTTACACAAGAGGGCATGTGTGATAGTATAGATTATGCTATCGTAGATAGTGGTTGGACAGGTACAATGCAACAGACACTATATAATCTAATAGAGAGCACAGGAAAAAGACCACATATGCAAGGATATTACTTTGGACTATATGATATACCAAAGGAAGAAAATGGATTGTATCTTTCATATTACTTTGAGCCAAAGAAGGATATACGACGTAAGGTGAATTTTAGTAATTGTTTATTTGAGGCAGTATATACATCGCCAGAAGGTATGACGCTTAGATATAAGAAAATTGGTGATAAATATAGGCCAGAGTATGACAGTAGCCAAAATCCTAATAAGGAGATGGTGGAAAAGCATATAAAGCTAATAACGGAGTATATAGATTTGTACTGTGATATGATTAAGGAATGTGATATACTCAATAAATCGTCATATAGAAAAAAAAGCATTGTAGAAGAGTTACTTAAAAATATGATGGGCACCCCTAGTAAAAAAGAACTAGAGACATATGGATATATATTATTTTCCGATGATGTCCTAGAGGGAAGTCTTCAGAACGTAGCTGCAGAGCTGACGGATGAGGATATAAAAAACCAAAGATTTTTAAGGAAAGCAATGATAATGCTTGGACTAAAAAAAGGAATAATACATGAGAGCGCATGGATTGAGGGAAGTATAGTCAGAAATGGTAAGAAAGTCAAAAGTTACTTAAGACACGCTAGAATGTATAAGTATTTCGTCTATTTAAAGAAAAGATTTAGATGAAAAATATATATGGAAGGTAAGTTACCGTAATGAGTAGAAGAAGAAAAAGTAAGGAAGAGAGACAGCAGTATATATTTGCATTAAAACAGCTAGTCTCTAGAGAGATAAAAAGAAAATATGCAAGATCATATCTTGGAATAGTGTGGAGTGTATTAAATCCATTATTAACTATGGCAGTAATGTCTATGATATTTTCAACGATATTTAAAAGATCTATTGTGAATTTCCCAATATATTATTTGACAGGGACAATTTTGTGGGGCTTTTTTAGTCAGGGCACTAATGCAGCTATGACAGCCCTTGTAGATAATAAAAATTTGTTGCTTAAGGTAAAGCTCACAAAGCAGACCTTTATATTATCGAGAGTATTTACAGCATTTGCGAATCTTGGATATACGTTTATAGCATATGTATTTATGCTTGTGGTGTTCACGGTGAG
>JAFOCU010000333.1 GCA_017381055.1 Lachnospiraceae bacterium | reverse complement strand
GGAGCAATTCCAGCCTCATCTATTGCGTTTGACATAGCTCTCGCTGCACCAGAACCATCATCTGCTGGTGATGTAATATGGTACGCATCTGAAGTTGCACCATATCCTACTATCTCTGCATAAATCTTAGCTCCTCTAGCCTTTGCATGCTCAAGAGACTCTAAGATAACGATACCAGCACCTTCACCCATTACGAAACCATCTCTATCCTTATCAAATGGCTTACAAGCATCAAGCGGATCAGTCTTTGTACTAAGCGCTGTAAGAGCTGCAAATCCACCAATACCGATTGGTGTAATAGCTGACTCTGTACCACCAGCTATCATAACGTCAGCATCTCCACACTGAATGCTTCTATAAGCCTCACCGATGCTGTGTGTTCCTGTAGCACAAGCTGTAACTACGTTTAATGACTTTCCCTTAGCTCCAAGTGCAATTGAAACATTACCAGCTGCCATATTTGTAATCATAAGTGGCACAAGTAATGGATTAACTCTTCCTGGTCCCTTCTCAAGAAGCTTCTTATGATCTCTTTCGATTGCATCAAGACTTCCGATACCAGAACCTACTGATACACCTACCTTATATGGATCTTCCTTAGCCATATCAATACCAGCATCTTCCATAGCTTCCTTTGCAGCAGCTACAGCGAACTGACAAAAACGCTCCATTCTCTTTGCAGCCTTAACATCCATATAATCGCCAGGATTAAAATCATCGATCTGACCAGCAACCTTTGCCTTGTAATCTGTTACATCAAATCTATCGATTGTCTTAATTCCTACCTTACCTTCTTTTATACCATTCCAGAAGTTATCTACACCTACACCGATTGGTGTGATTGCTCCTAAACCTGTAACTACTACTCTCTTCATAGTGAATTTCCTCTCTTATTTTAATTCTTATTATTAACTATTCAGCCCTCATTTGCAAAACCGTGCTTTCAGCACTTTCCTTTTGCTCATGTTGTTACATGTATAAACCGCCGTTTACATGAATCACCTGTCCTGTAATATATGATGAATCGTCCTTAGCTAAAAACTCAACTGCATTAGCAATATCAGCCACATCTCCAAGCTTTTTTGCAGGAATTTGTGCAAGTAATCCTTCTTTTACATTATCAGGAAGCACTTTTGTCATATCAGTATCGATAAAGCCCGGCGCCACAGCGTTTACAGTAATATTTCTTGCTGCAAGTTCTCTTGCAGCTGACATTGTAAGACCTATAACACCACCCTTAGATGCACAGTAATTTGCCTGACCAGCATTACCCATAGCACCTACTACACTGGAAAGGTTGATAATTCTTCCATATCTCTGCTTCATCATCTGCTTTGTAACAGCCTTAATTCCGTTAAATGCACCCTTTAAGTTAACATCGATAACGTCCTCAAAATCCTGCTCTGTCATCTTAAGGATAAGATTATCCTTTGTAATACCTGCGTTATTTACTAAGATATCGATGCGTCCATACTTTTCAACCACATCAGCCATCATAGCTTCGACCTCTGTATAAGAAGCAACATTACACTTGTATGCATATGCCTCGCCACCTTCAGCCTTTATAGTTTCCACCACTTCATTAGCAGCCGCTTCTGAACCGGCATAATTTACAACAACCTTTGCACCGTTCTTTGCTAATCTTAAAGCAATACCCTTGCCAATTCCTCTTGCAGCACCTGTAACTACCGCCACTTTATCTTTAAACATATTCTCTCTCCTTTATGCAAGTGCGTTAACTACTGCTTCTACATCCTCATATTTCTCAACATTGTATGTAGTAACTTCCTTATCAACAGCCTTTGCAATCTTCTTTATGAAACCTGTAAGTGTCTTACCTGGTCCTATCTCAACAAATGTATCAACACCCTGCTCAATCATATTTTCAACGCTCTGAATCCAAAGCACTGATGATGAAACCTGATCCTTCAACATTTCCTTAATTTCATTCTTATTTTCATTTGTAACATACTTTGCTGTCACATTTGTAACATATGGAATTTCAAAATCCTTAAGCTCTACATTTTCAAGAACCCTGTATAATTCCTCACCAGCTGTCTTAAGCATTTCTGAATGGAATGGACCGCTTACATTAAGCATTACGCATCTTCTCGCACCCGCTTCCTTAAGCTCCTCATTAGCCTTCTCAACAGCTTCCTTCTTACCTGTAATAACAATCTGTCCAGGGCAATTATAATTAGCCACTGAAACCTCATCAATCTTGTCGCATATACCTGCTATAACATCAGCATCAAGACCGATAATCGCAGACATGGCACCGATTCCTGTTGGAACTGCCTCCTGCATTAAAATTCCTCTCTGTCTTACTGCTTTTAAAGCATCTTCAAAATCCATAACCCCTGAAGCTACTAAAGCACAGTATTCACCAAGACTAAGGCCTGCACATACATCTGGCTTTAAACCTTTTTCTTTTAAAACCTCAAGCATTGCAACCGAAGTTGTAAGCATAGCTGCCTGTGTATATTCTGTTATATTGATTGCTTCATTTTCTTCAAAGCAAACTTTTTTTACATCAAAATCCAAAAGCTCTGCTGCCTCATCAAATATGTTCTTACTTAACTCTGAATTTTCATAAAAATCCTTGCCCATGCCCACAACCTGAGCACCCTGTCCTGGGAATACAAATGCTATCATATCTTTATTCTACTCCTTTTGCGTTAAGGTACTTAATTACATCTTCAACTGTGTTTAACTGTGCTAAGTCCTCAGAAGGAATCTCAACATTGTACTCTTCCTCAAGAGCCATAACTAACTCAAATAAATCTAAAGAGTCTGCATTTAAGTCTTCCTTAAAGCTTGCTGTTAAAGTTACCTCTGCTGCGTCACAGCTTAACTGATCTGCTACGATTGACTGAATCTTTTCTAACATGTTTTTGTTCTCCTTAAAAAATAATAGTTTGATGTATCAAAATTTTGATTTATAAATATTTTGATATTCAAAGTATATTTTATAAAAAAAAATTTGTCAACAAGTTTTTTATCAAAATAATGATAGGTGGACATCGAAATTAATCAACGATGCCCACCTATCATTATTTTATTACACTTCTTAACCACTTAGCCCATCCAGTAAGCTCTGAGTCATCAAATCCACTTATCTTGCCACACCAGCTTTGGAACATAGCACTTGTTTCAGCCTTATTAGATAAATTCCAACCTACATAGCTGATATTATTCTTATTAAGAAACTCTATCCACTTGTTCGCTTCATTTACATCTATTCCGCCACTACCAGAAGCATCACATATACTAAACTCTGATACAAACAATGCACATCCATTATTAATAGCTGCCTGCGCTTTATCTCTTAACCACTGCTTATGAGTAGCTGCATAAAAATGAAGAGCATACATTATATTATCATAGCCTGTTATCTTATCCTTAGAAGCTAAATCAACATCCTGTGACCAAGTAGGCGTACCTACTATAATAATAGCATCTTTATCATTAGCTCTTATTACAGGTATAATCTCATTAGCATAAGCTTTGATATCCGCCCAGCTTGTACTACCATTTGGTTCATTACATATCTCATATATAACATTATCATAATTCTTATATGTAGAAGACATCTCTCTAAAGAATTCAACAGCATCACCTTTATACTTATGAGGAGTCTGATC
>JAFOCU010000332.1 GCA_017381055.1 Lachnospiraceae bacterium | reverse complement strand
TACCTTGAGAGGTATCGTCAGAGATGGTCTTGATAAGGATGCTCTTAGAGCAGCTCTTAATATATATGAATTTAAGTATAGAGAGGCTGATTATGGTGGACATTCAAAAGGTCTATTTTATGGACTTGATATTTTAGAGTCTTGGATGTTTGATGAACTTCATCCATTTACACTTATTGATGCGGATAATGTATTTATCTATCTTAACAGTGTGGTGGAGACAGGATATTTTGAGACACTTATTGAGCAATTTATTTTAGAGAATAATCATAAGGTTATATTAACTCTTGCCCCGGAGGCAGGTCTTACTAAAAAGACTGAAGAAGAATTAAAAACTAAGCTTGCGGAGTATAAGGCTTCTTTAAGTGAGAAACAGTTACAGGATATTATTGATGAGACAAAGGCATTGCTTAAGTATCAAAGCGAGCCAAGTAGTGTAGAGGATATGGAGAAGATTCCTATGCTTAAGCTAGAGGATATTAATAAGGAATCGCCTAGAATAGAGTACCAGGTAAAAGAATTATCAGATGTAAAGATTATTTATAGTGAATTATTTACTAATAATATCGCGTATGCGACAGTATCCTTTAATACTGCCAATATAAGCGAGGAGCTTTTACCTTATGTGGGATTATTGTCAAAGATATTAGGTTATATCGATACAGACAATTACTCATATGTTGCTCTTAACAACATGATTAATATGCATACAGGTGGATTGGATATAGCTACACTTATTTATAGAGATGCAAAGGTTAATGAAAAATATGAGCTTAGATTTGAGGCTAGTATTAAGGTGTTATATGATAAGCTTCCAAAGGCCTTTGAGATTATGGAGGAAGTGCTTCTTCATTCTAAGCTAGATGATGTAAAGCGTCTTAAGGAAATTGTAGAGGAACTTAAAGCTAGCTTGTCATCTAAGGTAGGAAATAGTGGACATTCATTAGCTATTGGCAGAGCTACCTCGTATTTTTCAGAGGCTTCATATGTGGGAGATATTATCTCTGGCGTATCATATCTTTGGTTTATAGAGGAATTGGCAGAGAACTTTGACAGTAAGGTTTCAGAAGTTGTAGATAAGCTTAAGGAGGTTGCAGGTCTTATATTTAACAAGAATAATCTCGTTATAGGATATACTGCCAATGAGGATGGTTATGAAAGACTAACAAAGCCTTTTGCAGATTTTGTCGAAAAGCTTGATGCTACAGAAGTTTCTCCATGTAAGAGAAATCTTAAGATAACTAAGAAGAATGAAGGATTAAAAACATCTGCTCAGATTCAGTATGTAGCTAGAACTGGAAACTTTAAGAAAGAGGGCTACGAATATACAGGTGTATTTAGAACTCTTGAAAATATTATGGATTATGGATATTTATGGGAAAATATCCGAGTGAAGGGTGGAGCTTATGGTTGCATGAGTGGATATTCTTTCGGTGGAAATGTTTACTTCTGTTCGTACAGAGACCCTAACCTTGATAAAACTAATGATATTTATGAGGGTATACCTGAGTATCTTAGAAACTTTAATGAATCGGATAGAGATATATTAAAATATATTATTGGAACAATAAGCACTCTTGATAGACCTAAGACAGCTAAGGGTAAGGGAGATGCAGCCCTTCGTTTCTATCTTTCTAGTATAACTATGGATATGGTTCAAAAGGAGAGAGATGAGGTTATGTCCTTATCAAACGAGAAGATTAATAAGTTAGGTGATATAATAGAGGCTGTGCTTGCTCAGGATAATATATGTGTTGTTGGTAATGCAGGCAAGATAGAGGAATGTAAATCGTTATTTATGGAAACAAAGGATTTGCTTAAATAGCTTTAGAGAAAGGAAATAATATGCAGGAAAATTTTAAGTCAGGTTTTGTAACTCTTATAGGAAGACCAAATGTAGGTAAGTCAACACTTATGAATAAGCTTATTGGACAAAAAATTGCTATTACATCTAATAAGCCACAGACTACAAGAAATAGAATTCAGACAGTTTATACTTGTGAGGAGGGTCAGATTGTATTTGTAGATACTCCTGGTATTCACAAGGCTAAGAATAAGCTTGGAGAATATATGGTAAATGTAGCCGAGCAGACTTTAAAGGAAGTTGATGTTGTATTATGGTTAGTTGAGCCTACAGACTTTATCGGAGCAGGTGAGAGACATATTGCAGAACAGTTAGAAAATGTTAAGACACCTGTAATTCTTGTTATTAACAAGGTAGATACTGTTAAGAAGGAAGAGATTTTATTATTTATCGATAATTACAGAAAGATATATGATTTTGCAGAGATAGTACCTGTATCTGCTTTAAAGGGAACAAATACAGATGACTTAATTAGTACTATATTTAAGTATTTATCTGAGGGACCTATGTTCTATGATGAGGATACTGTAACAGATCAGCC
>JAFOCU010000331.1 GCA_017381055.1 Lachnospiraceae bacterium | reverse complement strand
TTTTTTATGAGTAAAACTATAAGCCGGGTTATGTTATCGATGATCATCTATCTAGTTTTGCTGTCACCAACAAAATCAAGCGACCTACCCGAAAGCGAAGCGGGCCACCTTATGCTTTCTATTCGGTCTTGCTTCGGATGGGGTTTACATATGCCCTGTTTGTTACCAACCAGGCGGTAGTCTCTTACACTGCCATTCCACCATTACCTGTGTCCGAATTCGCATGGCGAATTCTGGACTAGGCTGTATATTTCTGTTGCACTTTCCTTAGAGTCGCCTCCACCAGACGTTATCTGGCATCCTGCCCTATGAAGCCCGGACTTTCCTCACCTGCAGCCTTTCGTTTCTGCAGCCGCGACCATCCGTCTTACTCACTCACCTTTTATATCACTTTAGATATATTTTGTCAATCCAATTATAGATGCTACACAACTACAAGCAACTACACTTTAAAACAGCTTCCACCTGCAAATTCTCTAACCAAAGAATTACTTGGTATATTTTCACTGCTAATTCCTAAGAAGTAATTTAAGAATTTTAATAATCTATTAGCCTCTGCATAATAAGGGCTAGTCTTTGGAATACTAAAGAGCAATGGCTCACAATATTGTTTAAGAACACTTACCTCATATATAAGCGCTGAGTTAAACATAGCATCTGCATCCTCCTGGAATGGGAATATATGATGTTCTTCTCCTCTTCTTACAGAAGGCCATCTAGCTATTGTCTCCTCTGCAGTAGTTGCACGAGTTCTTGCGTCTCTTACAATTCTTCTAATCAATCTACCGTCTGTTGTCGGAATTCTATTATGCTCATCTACATTCAATGATGTAAGTGCACTAATATAAATCTTAAACTTACTTTCCTTATCAAGAGAATATGACAAATTATCATTAAGACAATGAATTCCCTCAATAACAAGTATATCGCCTTCACCTAATTGCAACTTATTGCCCTTGTATTCGCGCTTGCCTGTCTTAAAATTAAATGTAGGCATCTCTACAACTTCACCATTTTTTAAAGCTGTCATGTCCTTATTAAACTGCTCTACATCAAGAGCCTCTAATATCTCGAAATTGTAATCACCATTTTCATCTCTAGGTGTCAATTCTCTGTCTACAAAATAATCATCTACTGCTATAGTGTGAACCTTCTTGCCCAAAGTCTTTAACTGAATAGCTAATCTATGAGCAAATGTTGTCTTTCCTGATGAAGATGGGCCTGCTATCATAACAAACTTTACATTAGGTCTTTCATCAATCTGATGAGCGATATTAGCAATTCTCTTTTCCTGCAAAGCTTCCTGTACAAGAATTATATCATTGATATTTCCTTTAGAAATCTCTTCATTTAAAGCACCTACTGTATCGATTCCCATCATTCTTCCCCAACTTGTAGACTCCTTCAAAATATTAAAGAGCTTATTCTGCGGCTTAAATGGTGGCACCTCTTCTGGCGCTTCCTTAACTGGCATCTGCAATACAAATCCCTCATCATATGGATGTAATTCGAAATACTTTAAATAACCAGTTGATGGTAGCATATAACCATAGAAATAATCCTCAAAGCCATTAAGAGAATAAATATTAACCATAGAACTTCTTCTAAAGCTAAATAATCTCTCCTTGTCCGGCATACGATTCTTCTTGAAACGTTCTATCGCCTCTCCTGTAGGAATAGTACTCTTAACGATAGGAAGATTTTGAAATACCATCTGAGTCATATGCTTCTTAACTGACATAAGAAGCTCTCTTGTTATTCTTACATTTCCTTTTAGAGTACAGTAGTATCCCTTACTAAGTGAAAACTCTACTGTTATCTTGTCAACATTCTGCTCTCCACACACATCATAGAAAGCCTTAAGCATAAGAAGGGTTACACTTCTTCTATATGCTTGATTACCACAAGTTTCTCCTACTGTAATAAACTTCACTTTACTGTTTGGCTTAAGTGCTTTTGTAAGCTCACTTAACTTGTTATCGACCATAGCTAATGCTATATCATAACGGAATATTTTCTTATACTCCTCTGCCACCTCAAGTAATTGCGTACCTGCTGGATACTCTCTCTCTTCTCCACACACATTTACCATTACGTTTGCCATGGGTAATTCCCCCTTTCATATTATAAAATATTAATAGCCTCGTTTAAATGTTCTAAAATATTCTGAATTTCAGTTCTACGTTTTAAACCTGCTTCTGTTTCATTATTCTTTAAACCTTCGTATATACTATTATATGTACCAAGCTCCTTTGTTAAGAGCTCTTTTAAAATAACATTCTTCTCCTCTAAAAGGATTCTTCCGTACTTTGTACATAAGGTTTTATACAATTTCTCTTCCACACCCTCAGGGGCTTCATTCTCATTTACATAAAGCAATCCCTGTTCATTTTCTTCTCTTCTTCTAGCCTTTATAACTACGTAATATTTGCCTGCATCTATAACCATGCCTTCCTTCTCAATGACAAAATCAGTAGTTTTTAAATACTCCCTTACCAAATCAGCCTCTGTATGAGGAGATAAAACAAGCTCTTTGACACCCTCTAGTGCATGCTTTCCCTCATCTAGAATCTTTATAACAAGAGAGCCTCCCATACCAGCTATAAGAACAGCCTCTGCTTCATTTCCATTAAGCTTTTGTAAACCATCTGAAAGTCTTGTCTCTATTTTATCGCCTAGACCTTTCTCCTCAATATGTTCTGTCGCCCTCTCCAATGGTCCTTCATTTATATCCATTGCAAACGCCTTTGGCGTCTTATCTGCAAGCACCATATATATAGGGATAAATCCATGATCAGTTCCTATATCTGCAAGAACTAAACCTGGCGTAATAAAATCTGCCACATATTGTAATCTTTTTGATAACTGAATGTTCTTCATGTAAATACTCCTTAGGATTACTCCAAATAATCCCTTAATTTCTTACTTCTACTTGGATGCTTGAGCTTTCTCAAAGCCTTAGCCTCTATCTGTCGTATTCTTTCCCTCGTAACATTAAAATATTTTCCTACCTGTTCTAAGGTTAATGGTTGCGCTTCATTTAAACCAAAACGCATTTTTAATACCTCTTTTTCTCTTTCTGTAAGAGCTGACATAGCTTCCTCTAATTGTTCTTTAAGAAGCATAAGCGTTGCCGCCTCCGCTGGCGCCATTATATTATCATCCTGAATAAAATCTCCAAGATGACTATCTTCCTCCTCACCTACTGGTGATTCTAAGGATACAGGTTCCTGAGCAACCTTTAATATCTCTCTAACCCTCTCCTCAGTCAAATTCATCTCACTGGCAATTTCCTCCACAGAAGGTTCTCTTCCAAGCTCCTGTGTCATCTGTCTAGATATACGAGTCACCTTATTGATAGTCTCAACCATATGAACTGGGATTCTAATAGTTCTAGCTTGATCTGCTATAGCTCTCGTAATAGCTTGTCTTATCCACCAGGTAGCATACGTACTAAACTTATAGCCCTTCTTATAATCAAACTTTTCTACTGCTTTAATAAGTCCAAGATTTCCCTCTTGAATAAGATCAAGAAATAACAAACCTCTACCTAAATACTTTTTAGCAATACTTACAACAAGTCGAAGATTAGCTTCTGCTAAACGCGCTCTAGCCAAATCATCTCCCGCTTCCATTCGTTTTGCCAGCTCTATCTCTTCATCAGAAGTTAACAATGGAACCTTACCTATTTCCTTTAAATACATTCTAACAGGATCTTCAAGATTAACACCATCTAATACTTCTTTCTCTAGCTTATCTAAATCTAGCTCCTCTGCTTCCAGTGCAGTTTCTTCAAGAGCAGCAAGCTCCTCAATTGGAACCAAATCAATATCCTCCTCAGTTATTCTAAGGACATCTATTTTTCTTTCCTCTAGCTCTTCAATAATCTTTTCACAAATTTCTTCAGTAAATTCCATATTACTAAAATATGACTGTATCTGATCATATTCTATAACATTTTTATTATTTTTAGCTGCTTCTACCAGCTTGTTAAAACCCTCTTCAAAAACCATATTACTTGTATCCACAAAAAACCTCCCTCTAACCCTTTATAGATAAATATGAATCTTTGCTAATTCGTTCTGTTCCCTTACAATGCTCTGAAGCTCTGCAATATCTGTTACAGTGCTATTTCTATAATCAATACTGTTCTTCTTAACCATAATAACAGTATCATTAAGTGTCTTTTCCTTTTCACTTAAGGATAACCCTTCTAATAATCCCTTATTAAATAGGCTAGCAACCTCTGACTGCTCCTCTTCGCTTTGGAACTTATTAATAATACTTGCCGGATTAAGATTACCACTTCTTAGTTGTTCAAAAAGCATGGTCGCAACTGCATCAAATGGTTTCTCCACAAAATCTTTTTCTGATATAATTCCACTTATCTTCTTAAAAAGCTCAGGCTCGTCTATAAGCCATGTGATAAGTGTCTTTTGTGCAGCTCTAACTCCATCATCCTTTGGTAATTTCTTACCTTCTACCTTCTTTTCCCCATCGTTGGCTGCTGCCTCATATTTATTCTTCTGTGGCTCATATGTTAACGCCATTCTGCTAATAGATTTAACAAGGCTATCCTTCGGTATCATATATTCTTCACTAACAGCATCAATATATACATTTCGCTCTAAATCATCTTCAAATTCCAATAGCTTCTTGGCCACATCATTATAAAACTTAGCCTTATTCTCTGGCATAGACATATCTGTGCTATCTTTAAGTCTATCAATCTGATAAAGAAATGAATTCCTAGCATTCTCTATGCGCTTCTCATATTCTTCTGAACCCAATGCCTTGATAAATTCATCTGGATCCTTGTGTGGTCTCATATCGATAACCTTTACATTTAAACCTGCTGCTTTAAGCATAGGAATAGCTCTAAGAGCAGCCATAACTCCTGCGTTATCGCTATCAAATGTCAGATATACATCCTTAGCATATCTCTTAATAAGATTAGCCTGTCTAGGTGTATGAGCTGTACCTAATGATGCAACCGCATTATTAAACCCTGCTTGGTGAAGGGCTATAACGTCCATATATCCCTCACACATAAGGAAAGATTCCTTTCTAGAACCT
>JAFOCU010000330.1 GCA_017381055.1 Lachnospiraceae bacterium | reverse complement strand
TTCTTTGGTGCACATACATTCATATTTGGAATAGTATTAAGATAAGACAAATCAAAAATACCCTGATGTGTCTCACCATCACCACCTACAAATCCAGCTCTATCAATCATAAATACAACAGGAAGATTCTGAATACATACATCATGAATCATCTGATCATAGGCTCTCTGTAAAAATGATGAATATATAGCCACATATGGCTTAAGTCCAGCACTAGCTAGTCCAGCCGCAAATGTAACCGCATGTTCCTCAGCTATACCCACATCAAAAAATCTTTCTGGGTACATATGCGCAAAACGTTTTAATCCAGTACCATCAGGCATAGCCGCTGTAATAGCTACAATCTTTTCATTATCCTTGGCAAACTTTGAAATATAATGAGAGAATGTATCTGTATACGAAACCTTCTTCTTAGCCTTCACTGGTTCACCAGTCAAATGATTAAACGGCTCTACACCATGGAATCTAGAAGGATGCTTCTCTGCAGGCTCAAATCCCTTACCCTTCTTAGTAAGCACATGGATTATAACTGCATGGTCAAGCTTTTTAGCTTCATTTATTGTTCTTACAAGCTGTGAAAGGTTATGACCATCCACAGGACCTAAGTAAGTAATACCCATATTTTCAAAGAGCATTCCTGGAATAAGCAACTGCTTAATACTACTCTTAGTTTTCTTAATATGATGCACAAGCTTCTTACCTACAACAGGAATAGCATTTAAAGATTTTGACACACCATCCTTTAAGCCATTGTAAGCGTTACCTGTTCTAATACCAGATAAATAAGACGACAAACCACCTACATTCTGAGCAATAGACATCTCATTATCATTTAAAATCATAATAAAGTTTCTATTAATACTTGCAGCATTGTTAAGAGCCTCAAACGCAAGACCTCCAGTCATAGCACCATCACCGATAACCGATACAACTGTACTGTCATCACCCTTAATCTGATTAGCTGTAACTATACCAAGTCCTGCCGAAATAGATGTTGAGCTGTGACCAGTATCAAAGGAATCGCACTTACTCTCTCTACGCTTTGGGAAACCACTCATTCCACCATAAGAGCGAAGCTCATCAAAGCCTTCTTTTCTTCCTGTCAAAACCTTGTGAGTATATGACTGATGACCTACATCCCACACAATTTTGTCATTAGGAAAATCAAGACATAGATGTAAGGCCATAGTCAGCTCTACCACACCTAGGTTAGACGCCAAATGACCTCCCTTTTTCGATACCTTATCTACAAGAAATGCTCTAATCTCTTCTGCAAGAATAGGTAACTGACTTTTATCTATTTTTTTAATGTCATTAGGTTCATTGATTTTTTCAAGTATCATAAGCAACCTCTTTTCTGCCTTTACACTATTTTTCCCTGTTAATAAGACTAATAATCAGTTCATTTAAGAAAATATTTTCCTTACCTACTTCTGATAAAATCTTAATAGCCTCATCAGTGTAATCCTTCACATATTTCTTAGCACCATCTATACCATAAAGACTAACATATGTAGTCTTTTCATTCTTTTCATCACTAAGTACAGGCTTGCCGATAACCTCAGCATCACCTATAACATCTAAAATATCATCTTGAATTTGGAAGGCCATACCAATGTTCCAAGCAGCCTTCTCCATACGTAAAATCTGTTCGTCATTAGCTCCTGACAAAAGAGCTCCAACTACAAATGCAGCCTCAATAAGAGCCGATGTCTTATTCTCATAGATAAAATCGAGCTGCTCCTTTGTAGCACCACTACCACTTAAGTTTACATCAACAACCTGTCCACCTATCATTCCATAAGCGCCAGCCTTTCTCGATAAAACCTTCATAGCCTTAGCAGAAGCCGCCATATTCTTAGCTTCACATACAGCCTCACTAGCTATTTCAAATGCATAATTTAGAAGTGCATCACCACTAAGCACGCCCATAGCATGTCCGTACTTCTTATGAGTAGTAAGCATTCCTCTACGATAATCATCATTATCCATAGCTGGCAAATCATCATGGACAAGAGAATAAGTATGAATCATCTCCAAAGCCACCATAAATGGCTTAACATCATCATTGAAACCATCAAAAATCTTAGAAACTTCCATCATAAATATAGGACGAAGTCTTTTTCCTCCAGCTTCTACGCTATAATTCATAGCTTCAAATATAACCTTCTGAAATCCCTCTTCCTTAGGATAATAGCTTCTCAATATATTATTGACATATTCTGTTTTTTCAAGCAATTCTTCTTTAAAATCCATTTCGTCACCTACTGATTCTCTTCTACTTCTGTTAATTTTCCTTCTACATCATCAAGCTTACCATTCAGAGTCTGCACTAAAGCCACACCTTCTTTATAAAGCTCAAAGGAATCCTCTAAACCAACCTCATTAGATTCCATCTTTCTAAGAAGTTCATTAAGCTTTTCAAAGCCTTCTTCTATTGATATATCTTCCTTCTTTGAAGTTCCCATAACAATATCCTTCCATTCAATCTATACAAGCTAATAATTGCTTTTGAAACACAATTATTACTGCAATAAATCATCTCTTTTAATTATATTTTCAACACTTGCATTAACACGACCATCTAACAAAAAGATTTCAACCTTGTCATCCTTCTTAAGCTGATTAACGGATCTAAGTGTAGCACCACTTCCATCAGCCACATAAGAATAACCACTTTTTAGCTTATTAAGAGGCGATAAACCTTCTAACCTTTGTACACCCAAGGACAATTCATGTCGCTTTCTCTCTAGCTTAAGCTTAACCCTCTCGCTCATCTTAGTACATATGTCATCTATCTCCTGACGCTTAGTAGCTAATCGATTAGACGGTGACATATGTTTAACTCTAAGTGCATATTGATTAAGCAAATCTTTTGTAGCTCTATGCTTATTTCTCATAGTCTTAGTAAGCAACTCTAAATACCCTCTAAGCTCTGCAATATATGCATAATAATCAAATACAGCCAATTCCGCAGCTGCAGAAGGTGTCGGTGCTCTCATATCAGACACGTAATCGGCAATAGTTGTATCTGTCTCATGGCCTACCGCAGAAATAACTGGAGTATTACAGCTAAATATTGCTCTAGCCACAATTTCTTCATTGAAAGCCCATAAATCCTCCAATGATCCACCACCTCGACCAACAATTATCACATCAAGGCCCATCTCGTCCAAAGTTCTAATACCTTGCACAATAGTAGGCGCAGCCTCCGCACCTTGCACAATAGCTGGATAAAGATAAAGCTGCACATGAGGATTACGTCTAGTAGCCACATTAATTATATCCTGAATAGCTGCACCAGTCTTAGCTGTAACTATACCAACCTTCATAGCATACTTAGGCAATGGTTTCTTATAAGACGCATCAAACATCCCCATCTCTAAAAGCTCAGCCTTAAGCTGCTCAAAGCGCTTGTACAAGTCGCCCTGACCATCCATCTGAACCTCTCTAACATATAGCTGATACTTGCCATCACGCTCATATACATTCACACTACCAAAGGCCGTAACCTTAAGCCCTTCCTCAAGCTTAAAATTAAGACCTCTTCTATTACCAGCAAACATAACACAAGCGATAACTCCACCCTTATCCTTAAGGGTAAAGTAAATATGTCCCGAGGTATGATATTTACAATTAGAGATTTCACCCTTCACATATACATTGTTAAGGACAAAATCCTGCTCAAACATATGCTTTATATAAGAATTTACTTCTGTAACACTATACACACTTGCCATTTTTAGCCAGCTTTCCTAATACACCATTGATAAATGATGGCGAGTTATCTCCTCCGTAAAGCTTCGCAATCTCAACTGCTTC
>JAFOCU010000329.1 GCA_017381055.1 Lachnospiraceae bacterium | reverse complement strand
GCCGGATAGATTTGCAAAGCAGGTAGAGTATTTGGAAGAACATTCTGACGTTGCTGTTGTAGGTGGTAGTTTTCAAGTCTTTCATAAATTGGGAGAAAATGTATATATCCATGAGGCGTATTGCGATGAAATGCTAGATAAGTATTATTTACTTCCTTCACCTATAGGCCATCCGACAGCAATGTTAAGAAAATCAATGACGGTTGATGAAGGATTTTTATATGACGAAAAGTATACTTCTGCACAAGATTATGATTTGTGGTTGAGGATAGCGCAAAAACATAAGATTAATAATATTCCTGATGTAGTGTTAAAGTATCGTGTTCATACTAACAGCATTTCCAAACAGCACAGTGAAGAACAGCAGCTCAATGCAGTGAATATACTTATTCGTAATTTACCGATTAAGATATGATATTGTCAATATTGGTTGACACATTAAACTCGTATAAAGAAGATAGCTATGCAGCTATAGGTAGAGCAGCATAGTATCTATCTCTCTTAACCTTGGGTGGAAGCCCATCATTGGATGAGCAGATTCTCCTGTTGTTCCAGTAGCTCATGAAGTATCTCCAGATTATTGTCTTGAGCTGAGCTACAGTAAAGTCAGTAGACTTAAGATTACGGCTATAGAATAGTTCATCCTTTAGCCTTGCCCACATACTCTCACAGCGGGCATTATCGTGACACCTGCCTCCATCACTATTCATGCTTTGGATAATACCAAGCTCATTGATTTTATCCCTGTAGAGTTGGCTGGTGTACTGTGTACCCCTGTCTGAGTGGCATATACATCCTTTCATACTTGGATGCGTAGTGTAGGCATTTTCAAGGGTTGTTACACACAATGGAGCCTTCATGTTTGTATCCATTGCCAACCCTAAAACAGTTACATCAAAACAATCAAAAATAGCTGAGACATATAGTTTATCATCACTGCCTTTTATTTCAGTGATATCGGTAACGCATTTGGTTAAAGGTTTATCTGCCCTGAAATTACGCTTTAGCTTATCATCAGACTTTCTAGCATTTCTATCAGCCTTTGTAATGCCTTTAGGATTACGTCTAGGGCGATGTATAAGTCCTACAGCCTCCATTATACGGTAGATAGTTCTTTCTCCAGGTATGTGGAAATCAGGATCATCCTGATGCTTGAGCTTTAAAGCTGCAAACATTCGATATCTGCCATAGGTATCATTATATTGATCCTCATTAAGGATTTCATACATGGAATTAACTATATAATCATACTTCCATGGAAGGTCTTTGCGTTCAAGGTATTTATAAAAAGCCTGCCTAGATACATTTAAGACCTTGCAGTAAAGACTCAGCTTACCTTTGATTTTGCCGTCATCAGTTTTAAGTGCTAGGAACCTTAATCGTGTGTTCTTGCTGACTTCCGACGGCTCGCTGCAAAAAAAGCGCTTGCCTCTTCAAGAAATTCATTTTCTTCTTTGAGACGTTTGTTTTCCCTGGCAAGTTTCTTGTTTTGCTCGCGAAGCATAGCTATCTCTTCTGCAAGAGACATTGCATCACCAGGTGTTTGCGAACCAGGGGTAGAAATAAGACGTCCTTCACGAGTGGCTTTTATCCAGCCATTTAAAGTGCTTGGAGCAAGACCAAGCTCACGAGCAGCTTTGCTAAGACCTATTTCCTTAGCTAAAGTTACAGCCTGTACCTTATAATCTGTATCATAGTGTTTCTGATTTCGTGCCATGAAAAGCACCTCCTTTTCCTCGTATTATATATCATCATATACGAGTAAAAAGTGTCAACAATTATGATACAGCATCAATTTAAGTAGTATTCTGTTATATCTAAACGCCCGTGGAAAAGTTTTCTGGACACAATTCGCTTCGCATCTTCTTCTGAATAGCCTTGTCTGCGTAATTTTGCATACAGTTTTTTTGTTGATATAGCTCGCTGAACATGAACAGTAGATTTTAAACCCAGTTTTTCCGCAGCTTTCTTTACGTTATACTGCAATGTTCTTTTAGACACATGAAAAACGCCTTTTCTATTTGCAAATTGCTTCATTTTATCGAAAAGCTCTTTATCTATCGTTATAGTATGATGTTGATTGCCTTTTGAAACTAAAGCAATTTTATACTCGTCTGTAGGGACACGCTTAAAGCCTTTACCTTCTCGAACCCATTCATAACCTAAATAAACTGTGCTTACATTTTCGTTACGAAACATATATTTTTCTACCATCTGCATCGATAATTTGCATTTTTCATTATAAATATTTTCGATAATTTTCTTATCTTCGCCGTTATCGAGCTTGTTAAACGCTTGAATCGCATAAATACTATGCTTTGCTGTAACAACTGGATTATTAGTGTTTTCTTGTGCTTTTACATACTCTTTAACTCTTTCTGTTGCTTGTGCTGTCAGTTTATCAATATTTACGTTCGGAAAACCCTCGGTAGCACTGGACATAGAGCACATTATTCTTAAACGACTTACATATTCTTCAAAAGTATTCGGCTGTAATTTTCTATCATAAACTTTCTGCTCGCAGAAAGACACATATTCTTTCAGAATCTTAAAGCTTAAAGCGTGTTTCACATTTGGAACATCATGTGTTTTTAAAGCGAATTCGAAATAATTTCTGAATGTAGATGTTAGATTGTGCTTAATAGTAGTAACATTTGAACGTTCAAAATATTTCATAGTTTCTTTTGCTTGTAAGGAATCCCCACGCTCTCTGGCTTCATTTTTCTGTGTTTGTCTATTTTTAATCTCTCCGAGCGATATGTTTGGGTCAAAGAACTTTTGTGTCTGGGGTGCATTATGCAGAAGTTCGTCAGCATAAGACCACGCCTGTATACGGTCATGGTTATTCAGACCTTCGACAACTCTTCCCATTTTTTTCACTTCCTTTATCTTAACTTACCTTACATTTTGTTTAATAAGATATTTACAACACATAAAAAACGTCTTATGTGCTCTAAATAGCTTATTAAGAAGGTTTTAGACGGCAGAAAAAGGGTGTAGTTTAGGCTACTTTTCTTCTTTTAGTTGCAATGCTT
>JAFOCU010000328.1 GCA_017381055.1 Lachnospiraceae bacterium | reverse complement strand
GATAAGGAGGGCTTCCTTAGAAGTGAAACATCTCTTATCCAGACTATCGGTAGAGCGGCTAGAAATTCTGAAGGTAGAGTTATTATGTATGCAGATACTATAACTGATTCTATGAGAGCTGCTATTGATGAGACTAATAGAAGACGTGGTATTCAAGAGAAGTATAATGAGGAACATGGAATCACACCTACAACTATTAAGAAGGCTGTAAGGGATTTAATTAGTATTACAAAGAAGGCCGAACAGACAGTTGATAAGCTTGAGAAAGATCCTGAATCAATGGATAGAGATGAACTTATAAAGCTTATAGGTAAGATTCAAAAGCAGATGCAAAAGGCAGCAGCAGAGCTTAATTTTGAGGCAGCAGCGGAACTTAGAGACAAGATGGTTGAGCTTAAGAAACTTGTGAAGGATGAGTAATATTATGGAAAATAAAAAGAAAGAAAAAGGCGATTTTATTAAAATTAGAGGTGGTGCAGAGCATAACCTAAAGCATGTTAATTTAAAAATACCTAGAAATAAATTTGTTGTATTAACAGGTTTATCTGGTTCTGGTAAGTCGTCTCTTGCGTTTGATACAATTTACGCAGAGGGACAGAGAAGATATATGGAGTCATTGTCTTCTTATGCGCGCCAATTTTTAGGACAGATGGAGAAGCCTAATGTGGAGAGTATAGAGGGGTTGTCACCAGCGATTTCTATTGATCAGAAATCTACTAATAAGAATCCTCGTTCAACTGTTGGAACAGTTACAGAGATTTATGATTACTTCAGACTTCTATATGCTCGTATTGGTATACCACATTGTCCAAAGTGTGGTAAGGAGATTAAGAAGCAGAGTGTAGACCAGATGGTAGATACTATTATGGAGCTTGAAGATGGCACTAAGCTTCAGTTATTAGCACCTGTTGTACGTGGCAAAAAGGGACGCCACGAGAAGGTTTTAGAGCAGGCTAAGAAGGCAGGATATGTAAGAGTTCTTGTGGATGGTAATCTTTATGAATTAAGTGAAGAAATTACATTAGATAAAAATATTAAGCACAATATTGAAATCGTAGTTGATAGATTAGTAGTAAGAGAAGGCATGGAAAAACGTCTTACTGATTCTATTGAAAATGTACTTTCACTAGCTGATGGACTTATGATAGTGGATGTAATAGGTGGTGAACCTATGAATTTCTCTATGAGTTTTGCATGTCCTGATTGTGGTGTGAGCATTAGTGAGATTGAGCCAAGAAGTTTTTCATTTAATAATCCTTTTGGTGCGTGCCCTGTATGTGCTGGACTTGGATATAAAATGGAATTTTCGCCTGAGCTTATGATTCCTGATAAAAGTCTTAGCTTGAATGGTGGAGCTATTTCTTGTATGGGATGGCAGTCTTCTTGTGATAAGTCAAGCTATAGTCATGCTATATTGGAGGCTATGGCAAGGGACTTTAAATTTAGTTTAGATACACCATTTGAAGAATTAAGTGAGGATGCAAAAGACTTAATTATCAATGGTACAAGAGGCCATGTGATGAAGGTGTATTATAAAGGACAGCGCGGTGAGGGTGTGTATGATGTAGCTTTTGAGGGTCTTATCAAAAATATGGAAAGAAGATATAGAGAGACTGGCTCAGAGATGATTAAGGCGGAGTATGAGGAGTATATGAATATAACACCTTGTCATGAATGTAAGGGTCAAAGACTTAAGGCAGACTCTTTGGCAGTTACTGTTGCTGATAAGAATATATTTGAGACAACGTCTATGGCTGTTAGAGATTTAAAGACATATCTTGATGAGATGAAGCTGTCTGAGAGACAAGAATTTATAGGTAGTCAGATTCTTAAGGAGATTAAGGCAAGAGTAGGATTTTTATGTGATGTTGGTCTTGAATATCTTACTCTTACTAGAGCTACAGGTTCTCTTTCTGGTGGTGAGGCTCAGAGAATTCGTCTGGCTACACAGATAGGTTCAGGACTTGTAGGTGTAACATATATTTTAGACGAGCCGAGTATAGGACTTCATCAAAGAGACAATGATAAGCTTCTTGGTACATTGAAGCATTTAAGAGATTTGGGCAATAGCCTTATTGTAGTAGAACATGATGAGGATACTATGTTTGCTGCGGACCATATTGTGGATATCGGCCCAGGTGCAGGCGAACATGGTGGAGAAGTTATTGCAGAAGGCACTGCCAAAGAGATTATGGCTAATCCTAAATCAATTACGGGAGCTTATCTTAGTGGAAGAATGAAGGTGCCAGTGCCTAAGGAGAGAAAGAAACCTACAGGATATCTTAAGATATTAGGAGCTAAGCAGAATAATCTTAAGAATATTAATGTGGATATTCCATTGGGTGTAATGACTTGTGTTACTGGTGTGTCAGGTTCTGGAAAGAGCTCTCTTGTAAATGAGATTTTATATAAGACATTAGCTAGAAAATTAAATAGAGCTAAGACTATTTCAGGTGCGCATAAGGAGATACAGGGAATAGAACAGCTTGATAAGGTTATAGATATTGACCAGTCACCAATCGGTCGTACACCGAGATCAAACCCTGCAACTTATACAGGAGTATTCGATCATATAAGAGATTTATTTGCAGCTACTGCAGAGGCCAAGGCTAGAGGCTATAAGAAGGGTCGTTTTAGTTTTAATGCTAAGGGTGGACGCTGTGAAGCCTGTGCAGGTGATGGTATCTTAAAGATTGAGATGCATTTCCTTCCGGATGTATATGTGCCATGCGAGGTGTGTCAGGGTAAACGATACAACAGAGAGACGTTGGAAGTTAAGTACAAGGGAAAGAGTATTTACGATGTGCTTAATATGACCGTTGAGGAGGCTACACATTTCTTTGAAAATCAGCCGTCTATTCATAGAAAGATATCCACATTAAATGATGTAGGACTTTCTTATATAAGATTAGGTCAACCATCTACAACATTATCTGGTGGTGAGGCTCAGAGAGTGAAGCTTGCAACAGAGCTTAGTAAAAGAGATACTGGAAAGACTATTTATATTTTAGATGAGCCTACTACAGGTTTGCATTTTGCTGATGTCCATAAGCTAGTAGATATATTAAGACGCTTGTCAGAAAATGGTAATACAGTAGTTGTGATAGAGCATAACCTTGACGTAATCAAGGTGGCTGATTATATTATAGATATAGGCCCAGAGGGTGGCGATAAGGGAGGTACAGTGGTTGCTACTGGTACACCTGAGGAGGTAGCCAAGAATCCTAAGTCGTATACGGGAATGTATGTTAAGAAATATCTTAAAGATAAATAAGGGTTAGTTTGGAGGAGACAGATGAGAAAGATAAAGCTAATGTTGGCTATGATGCTTACAATGGCTATGGTTGTAGGATGCAGAGGTAGTCAGGGAACAAAGGATAATCAGATTGTAGAAAATTCCTCGAAGGAATCTGTAGAAACAACAACAGAAGAGATTACTACAGAGGAGCCTACAACTGTTGATTTACAAGAGTTTGATTTTACTATGTGTTTTGCGGGAGATATTCTTTTAGCAGAGGGAGAGATAACTACAAATAATTTGGATAGTAGCCCTAATGGATTAAAGGATTGTATTTCGCCAGAGTTTTTAGAGATTATGAATAGAGCAGATTATACTTGTGTAAATAATGAATTTACATATAGTACTAGAGGTTCAGCATTGGATGGTAAGGCGTGGACTTTTAGAGCTCATCCAGATAGAGTAAAATATCTAAAAGAAATGGGTGTAGATTTAGCGTTACTTGCCAATAATCATGTATATGACTATGGTAAGGATGCTATGTTAGATACTCTTGATACATTGACAAATGCTGATATAAAATATTTTGGAGCAGGTGCAAATCTAGAAGAAGCGATGAAACCTGTATATGTGGAGCTTGGAGGGAAAAAGGTTGCTTTTGTAGCAGCTTCAAGAGCTGAAAAGAATAAGATGACTCCTCAAGCGACAGAAGAAGAACCGGGAATACTTCGTTGTTATGATCCTACATTATTTATTGAGGTTATAAAAGAGGCGCGTGCTAATGCAGACTTTGTAGTTGCATGTGTTCACTGGGGCACTGAGCGAAGCACTGTGTTAGAAGATGCACAGTTAGAGACTGCTAGACAGTATATTGATGCAGGTGCGGATATGATTATTGGGTCTCATTCACATTGTCTTCAGGGTATGGAATATTATAATGGAAAGCCTATAGTATATAGTTTAGGAAATTATTGGTTTGATGAGTATTATGAGGACACTATGCTTGTAAATGTGAGAATACACGGAGATATTTATGGTTCTAATGTGGAACTTTCAGTTGTGCCAGGTATGCAGGATGATGGAAAGACAGTAATTTTTACAGACGATAGCGAAAAGGAACGAGTATATCAGCATCTTGAAGATATTTCTGTGAATATTGAAATAGATGAAAACGGTGTAGTTCGCAGTAAGGAATAAACTAGATTCAACAGTAAATGCGATAGATATATACTGAATAAATTGATATGTTGTATTGCTAATTAAAAAAGCCATAACTTACAAGTTATAAGTAAGTTATGGCTTTTAGTGTAATTACATAGTTATAAATTTATTTATGTCTAGCATCAATATAAGCTGTGATAACTTTAATAGTTTCATCAACGCCTAATTTGCTACTATTAATTGATAATTCGTAATTACGAGAATCACCCCATTTTCCAGGACAGTGCTCATTGTGGTACTGCTTTCTGTACTTATCATGAGTGTTCATCATAGAGAGAGCTTCCTTCTCTGTCTTGTTGTAAAGCTTAGTTACACGGTCAATTTTAGCCTGTCTGTCAGCAAGGATAAAGAGAGAAATCATACCCTCGTAATCCTTGAGAATTGTCTCAGCACAACGACCTACTACCACAAATGATTCGCCAGCTTCAGCTTTTTTCTTAAGGAACTCAAACTGAAGTTGAGCTACATTATAGGCAGGAGAACTATTCATACCACGAACAGTTCTAAAAAGACCTTTTCTTTTTTTTGTTTCATCAAATTCGGCTAAAGAATCATGGTCAAGATTCCTTTTAGTAGCTAATTCTCTTAATAAATTATGGTCGTAGAGTGGTAATTCATAAAGCTTTGAAAGCTTCTCTGCGATTTCGTGTCCACCACTTCCAAATTCACGACCAACTGATATAATCAATTGCTTCATATATTATCCTCCCGATTTATAGATATCTTAAAAATAAAACAGCTGTTGCTATAACTAATACTATTATAGTCGCAGGTGCCATAAGTTTGCAATACCTTCCCCAACGAATTATGTGACCTTCTTTTGCAGCAGTTGCGATACCAACTACATTGGCAGAAGCTCCGATAGGAGTTCCACTACCACCGATATCTGTACCGATAGCTAGTGTCCAAGCGAGAGTGTCAATATTTGCACCAGGAACAGTAGCTGCAAGGTTCTTTATAACAGGAATCATAGTTGCAGCAAATGGAATGTTGTCAACAAATGCACTAGCGATTGCAGAAATCCAAAGAATCATAGCAACCATAAGGTACATATTTCCACCGCAAATATTTCCGATAAAGCTTGCAAGAACTTTTAACATACCTGTTTCCTCAAGACCACCAATAACAACGAAGAGTCCTAGGAAGAATAAAAGTGTTTCGTAATCAACCTTTTTAATAAGTGTTAAGGCAGCTTTGCCTGAAGTAATAAGTGTAAGTATAGCTATAAATGTTCCAATGAATGCTACTGTAAGTCCTGTTATAGAATGTGTAACAAGAAGTACAACCGCAAGAAGGAAAATAACTGTACTTATAGCAAATCCTGTCTTGCTCTTAATAGCTTCTGATGGATTTGGTAATGTAGAAGGATCGATAGCATTTGAAGATGCTGATTTAAGTTCTTTTCTACATGCAAAATAAAAATATGTAAGTACAAAGAATAAGGAAATTACCGCTATAAGACCTGTATTCATAATGAAATCTGCAAATGAATAGTGAAGCTTATTTCCGATAATAATGTTTGGTGGATCACCGCACATAGTAGCGGAACCGCCTAAGTTTGCGCAGAATACTTCAGCTAAAATCATAGAAATTGGATTAAACTTAAGTAACTGCGAGAGCTCAATTGTTACAGCTGCTAAGAAAAGTATAACTGTAATACTATCGATAAACATTGCAAGTATAAAGGATAAAACCATAAATGTCATAAAGATTGAGGTAACCTTGTACTTTACAAGCTTAGCGATTTTCATACATAACCATCTGAAAAATCCTACATGAGCCATACCTTCAACCATTACCATCATACCAGCGATGAAAATAATTGTGGCCCAGTCGATACCGCTTCCGCCTTCGTGGGCTTCACCAGCTGCGTACCAAAAATCAACTGTAAAAATACTTTGAACATTAAGTGTAGATAAGATAGCGTCCAGACTTTGCATTCCTAAACCAAAAACTAAAAGAATGGTGAGGAGGGCGCATGTTAATGTGATTATGTGTCGCTCAAATATTTCTGTAATAATGAGAATAAACATAGCAACAAAAATCACAACTGCCAAAATTTGTGCTAACATCTTTCTTTTCCTCTTTTCTGTATAATTGTTTTTTTCTCAAACGGTTTTCATTATACTCCTATGAAATGAAAAGTAAAGAGTTTTTTACATCTTAGTTTCAATTTATTACCTCTTGGTCAAAAGCTATTTACAAAAAATGTCTGGATGTTATACTTGGGGCATAGAAAATAAAAAGCTATATAGCAAACAGAATATTACTATAGAAGAGAGGTGTACGATGAGGGTTGTAATTGAGGTCGATGAAACGTTGACTGAAGAATGCGTTGTTATAAAATGCAAGCAATTAGATGAGCGAGTTGTTAAATTACAGAATGCTTTGTCGGTGCAAATTAATAATGATGTAGACCTTTTGTTGTATAAGGAAGGAAAAGAGTACTATATTCCAGCAGAACAAATTGTTTTCTTTGAAACAGAGAATAAGCAGGTTTTTGCTCATACAAAAACTGATATGTATGAAACGGAATATAAATTGTACGAATTAGAGGAACTGCTTTCTAAGGATTTTATGAGAGTGTCCAAATCAACAATTGTGAATTTGAAACATATATTTTCGATTACAAAGAATATAGCATCATCTAGTGTTGTAGAATTTAGAGATAGTCATAAGAGAGTGTATGTATCTAGAAATTATTATAAGGCATTGATAGAGCAATTAGATGAGAGACGAAAAATAATGAGAGGAAAGTAAGAAAGGAAGTTGAATATTATGAATAGTAAAGGAAATGTTTTTTGGGGAATATTTTTATTAGTAGCAGCAGCGTTTATAGTTGTAGGTAATATGGGATTATTTGGAGATATTAGTTTTTGGACAATAGGTTTTTCTATTGTATTGTTAGCTTGGTTTGTGAGAAGTCTTTTCAAAGTTAGATTTGGAGGAATGTTATTTTCTTTAGCATTTGCTGCAATTTTATTTGATGAAGTCCTTAATATAGAGGATATTACACCTTGGCCAGTGCTTGGTGCTGCGTTGCTTGGAACAATAGGGCTCAATATGATATTTAAGAGAGGCAGAGAAAAATTTGTTGGTGTTAGAATAGGTAATAAAGTTGGTGGACAACTTGTAGATGAACAGGTTAGTGATGATGAAATATTTAAATGCGAAATGGCATTTGGAAGCTCAGTAAAATATGTAAATAGTACAAATCTTAAATTTGTAAATCTTGAAAGTTCATTTGGAAACCTTACTGTATATTTTGATGAAGCAAAATTATCTGAAGGTTCAGTGCATATAAGTGTAGAGAATTCTTTTGGTAAAATGAGTCTTTTTGTGCCAAAAGAATGGGATACTAATGTAAATGTTGATAGAGCATTTGGTAATGTTTCAGAGATTGGAAGACCTACAAGAGAAAGTGAAGCAAAAGTATATATAGAAGGTGAAACAAACTTTGGTCAGCTTGAAATTAATTATATATAATAAATGTAACAAAAAAGTATGGTATCATTAGACAAATTTTTTGCACTTTTTTAAAAAAAAACATTTTACATCTGAGAAATATGCGATTATAATAAAAACAGTTTTTAATAAAACAATCTCTAAAAAAGGAGCAAAAGACGATGAAACAAGATATGATCGTAATTTTAGACTTAGGAAGCACAGAGAACACAACTATTGCAAGACAGATTCGTGATTTAGGTGTATACAGTGAGATTCATCCACATGATATTACACCAGACGAACTTAAGGCTCTTGACAATGTTAAAGGTATTGTAATTAACGGCGGTGAGAACCGTATCGTAGATGGCGTTGCTATCGATGTTAACCCAGCTATCTATGATTGTGGCTACCCAATCATCGCAATCGATCATGAACCAGCTAAGTGTGAGAAGAAGTATGCTGATATGCCAAGTGAGGCTGACATTAAGTCATTCTTATTTGATACATGTAAGGCAGAAGCTAACTGGAATATGAAGAATTTCATCGACGACCAGGTAGAAATCATCCGTCGTCAGGTTGGTGATAAGAAAGTTTTACTTGCTCTTTCAGGTGGTGTTGACTCATCAGTAGTTGCTGCATTACTTATCAAGGCAATCGGCAAGCAACTTGTATGTGTACACGTTAACCACGGACTTATGAGAAAGAATGAGTCAGAGAGTGTTGTTGAGATATTTAGAAATAAGCTCGATGCTAACCTCGTATATGTAGATGCTACAGACCGTTTCTTAGGAAAGCTTGAAGGCGTAGCAGATCCAGAGGAAAAGAGAAAGATTATCGGTGGCGAGTTTATCCGTGTATTTGAAGAAGAAGCTAGAAAGCTTGAAGGAATCGATTTCCTTGGCCAGGGTACAATTTACCCAGATATCATCGAGAGTGGTACAAAGACAGCTAAGTGTGTAAAGTCACATCACAATGTAGGCGGTCTTCCAGAGGATCTTCAGTTTGCACTTGTAGAGCCACTTGCACAGCTCTTCAAGGATGAAGTAAGAGCTTGCGGTGTTGAGCTTGGTCTTCCAGCAGAGATGGTTTATCGTCAGCCATTCCCAGGTCCAGGACTTGGTGTTCGTTGTCTTGGTGCGATCACAAGAGAGCGTCTTGAGGCACTTCGTGAGTCAGATGCAATCCTTCGTGATGAGTTCGCTAAGGCAGGTTTAGATAAGACTGTATGGCAGTATTTCACAGTAGTTCCAGATTTTAAGGCAGTTGGTGTAAGAGACAACGCAAGAAGCATGGGATATATGTGTGTAATTCGTGCCGTAAATACAATTGATGCAATGACAGCAACAATCGAGAGAATCGATTATGATATCTTAGAGAAGATAGCAGATAGAATTACAGCAGAAGTTCCAAGCATCAACAGAGTAGTATACGAAATCACAAAGAAACCAGTAGCGACTATAGAGTTCGAATAGTACAAATGAGCCAAGGAATGCCGAATTTACGGCGTTTCTTGGCTTTTGTTTTTGGGTGTGACAATAGAATGACAATAATTTTGGGATGATTATCATTAAAATGTAATTTTCCCTTTTATAATCTCGGATATATGTTTTGATGTAATTTCATACTCCATATATTCTGGAATTTGTTTAAATAACAAAACAGAAGGAAAAGTCATCGATGTATTATGTTTTAAATAGGTTATGTGAAAAGATAATATGTCATTATCTTTTGTTGCGAATTTTTTGTAACAAAAAATTTGTTCTAATGCATGTCTATAGCGAAGTTTATTATCTTCATATTTTTCAGAAACACTTGGTTTATTAAGTAAATTAGTAGGAAGCATATCGGAATATACAAGTTGTTTCATAGGATAGCAATCATAGCTATCTATTTTAGCACTTTCCTTAATTTTAAAGATTTGTTCAACAAAATCTAATTCTGTTAGTTGTTCAATAATATTTATTTCTGGAGTAGGTAATTCATAGATATCCATTAAAACATTCTTGGGAAAGATAAGCTTAATATCTATATCTTCGTCAAAAGAAGTACCTTTATTAGATAAAATCAGCTACATCTTTATCAATATCAGTTATGTACTTATCATTCTTACTTGAATCTTTCTTAAGCTTTGTAAGTTCTGCTAACTTTAACTCATT
>JAFOCU010000327.1 GCA_017381055.1 Lachnospiraceae bacterium | reverse complement strand
GGAATCCCTTAAGGGATATTTTTTTGTGTTTCTATGCATTAGTACGATAAAACATTAATACACCCCTTTGATATTTGACTATTACGGTAGCGTTTTAACGCTACCTTTTGTTGTCTATAGGAGGGTTATAATGAGTGAATTAGATCAGACAAAAGCGCCTATTCATGAGGCACTTGAACAATTTAGGTATAGAAGGGTAGTACCTTTTGATGTACCAGGACATAAGCATGGAAGAGGGAATCCAGAGCTTACTAGTTTTTTGGGAGAGAAATGTGTAGAGGTTGATGTGAATAGTATGAAGCCTCTTGATAATCTTTGCCATCCGGTGTCGGTTATTAAGGAAGCTGAGATGCTTGCGGCTGAGGCGTTTGGTGCGGCTAATGCATTTTTGATGGTAGGTGGAACTACTAGTGCAGTACAGAGTATGGTGCTTACGGCATGTAAGAGGGGCGATAAGATAATATTGCCTAGAAATGTACATAGAAGTGTTATTAATGCATTAGTATTAAATGGAGCGGTGCCTGTATATGTTAATCCTGAGGTGGATAAGAAGCTTGGTATTGCATTGGGAATGAAGAGAGAACAGGTGGCTAATGCAATAAAGGAAAATCCAGATGCTGTGGCAGTACTTGTAAATAATCCAACCTATTATGGAATATGCTCTGATATTAAGGCTATAGTTAAGATGGCTCACGATGCAGGAATGCTTTGTCTTGCAGATGAGGCTCATGGAACACATTTGTATTTTGGTGAGAATTTGCCTGTGTCAGCTATGGCGGCAGGGGCTGATATGGCGGCGGTTTCTATGCATAAGAGTGGTGGAAGTCTTACTCAGTCCAGCTTGCTTCTGACAGGAAAAAATGTGAATCCTGGATATGTAAGGCAGATTATTAATCTTACTCAGACCACATCTGGAAGCTATCTTCTTATGTCTAGCTTAGACATTTCTAGAAGAAACCTAGCGCTTAGGGGTAAGGAAATATTTAAGACAGTAAGTGATTTGGCGGCTTATGCCAGAGAGGAAATCAATGCTATCGGTGATTACTATGCTTTTGGAAAAGAATTAATAGATGGAGATTCAGTATTTGATTTTGACCCAACAAAGCTTAGTGTACATACATTAGATGTGGGGCTTGCTGGTATCGAGGTTTATGATATTTTGCGAGATGAGTATGATATCCAGATAGAGTTTGGAGATCTTGGAAATATATTAGCTTATTTATCTATAGGTGATAGAACTCAGGAGGTTGAGCGGCTTGTTAGTGCATTAGCTGAGATTAAGAGGCGTTTTAAAAATGATCCATCTGGACTGTTGACTCAGGAGTATATTGATCCAATAGTTGTGGCTAGTCCTCAGGAGGCCTTTTATGCACCTAAAAAGAGCTTGCCTATTATGGAGACTGAGGGATGTATTTGTAGTGAATTTGTTATGTGTTATCCGCCAGGAATACCTATTCTTGCACCAGGTGAGCGTATAACAAAGGATATCTTAAAGTATATAGCATATGCTCATGAAAAGGGCTGTCAGATGACAGGACCAGAGGATGCGAAGATAGAGAATCTAAATGTGTTAGATGTATAGGATTGTGGGAGTGCGAAGCACGTAGCAATCCGTTGAATCTTGATAGAAAAATATGCGAAATATATGATTCGAGGGAGGAATAAAGATGGAGCTTTGGTTTAGCGAGCATCACACACCAGATGTAAAGCTTAGTTTACGTGTAAATAAGCAGCTTTACTCGAATACAAGTGATTATCAAAGAATTGATGTGTTTGACACAGTAGAATTTGGCAGGGTATTGTCCTTAGATGGCAATATAATGCTGACAGAAAGAGATGAATTTATCTATGATGAGATGATAGTACATGTGCCTATGGCTGTTCATCCAAATATAAAAAAAGTCTTGGTGATAGGTGCCGGAGATGGTGGTGTTGTACATGAACTTACAAGATATGATTCTGTAAAGCGAATTGATTTGGTGGAAATGGATGAGGAAGTTATAAAGGTTTGTAGACAATATCTTCCTGAAAATGCCAGCAGATTAGACGATAGAAGAGTGAACATTTACTTTGAAAATGGTCTTAAGTTTATACGAAAATGTGAGGAGGAATATGACCTAATTATTGTAGATTCCAATGATCCATTTGGACCGGCAGAAGGATTGTTTACTAAGGAATTTTATGGTAATTGCTACAAGGCTTTAAAGAGTGATGGAATACTTGTTAATCAGCAAGGAAGTCCTTTTTATAAGGAGGATGCCAATGCTATGAAGAGAAGTCATGGCCGTATCGCAAGCACATTTCCTATATCGAGAGTTTACCAAGCCCATATTCCAACTTATGCAGCAGGCTATTGGCTATTTGGATTTGCCAGTAAGAAGTATCATCCTATCGATGATATGGATGCCAATAGATGGAATAGCTTAAATCTTAGAACTAAGTATTATACTACAAGATTGCACAAGGGAGCTTTTTATCTTCCGGCTTTTCTTGAGGAAATGCTTAAGGAGGTAGAGTAATGAATAATAATATGAATTTAAATGAATGTTTAGGGGAAAAGCAAGTATTAACAAGAAATGTAGAAAATTTTATAGGCTGTGATGCTAGCTTTGAGGAGTCTTCAATTGTAATATTCGGTGCACCATTTGACTCAACTACAAGTTATAGACCAGGAGCTAGGTTTGGTTCATCTGCTATGCGTCACGAAAGCTTCGGGTTAGAAACATATAGTCCATATCAGGATAAGGATTTATTTGACTATAAGGTGTTTGATAGCGGTGATTTGGAGCTTTGTTTTGGTAGTCAGGAGAGCGCTTTAGAGGATATTGAAGCTAGAACTCAGGTGATTTTGGATGCAGGTAAGTTGCCACTTCTTGTTGGTGGTGAGCATTTGGTAAGCTTGGGAAGTGTTAGAGCTGTAGCCAAGAAGCATAAGGATTTACATATTATTCACTTTGATGCTCATGCAGATTTGAGAGATGAGTATCTAGGTGTGGGACTTAGTCATGCTTGCGTGATGAGACGTTGTCATGAGCTTTTAGGTGATGGAAGAATTCATCAGTTTTGTATAAGAAGTGGTGATAGAGAAGAGTTTAAGTTTGCGAGTAATCATACAGATATGCATAAGTTTTCATTTGAAGGTTTGAAGGAGTTAGTTGAAAGACTTGCAAGTGAAAATGTACCTGTATATTTTACAATAGATTTAGATTGTCTTGATCCGTCTGTATTTCCAGGAACGGGAACACCAGAGGCAGGTGGAGTAAGTTTTATGGAACTGCTTGAGGCTATTAAGCTTGTGGCTAGGACTAATGTAGTAGGCGCAGATGTAAATGAATTGGCGCCAATGCTTGATAATAGTGGCGCATCTACTGCAGTGGCTTGCAAGGTATTAAGGGAGCTTATGCTTGCGATGCTGTAGATTGTTTATCAAATTATTAATAAAATTATGTGAGGTAAGATAAATGAGTAGAGTATTAATTATTGGTTGTGGTGGTGTAGCTTCGGTAGCTATTCAGAAATGTTGTCAGGTAAGTGAAGTTTTTACAGATATTTGTATAGCTAGTAGAACAAAGTCTAAATGTGACGAGTTAGCTGCGAAGCTTAAAGATAAGACTAGTACAAATATTACGACTGCTAAGGTGGATGCGGATAATGTAGACGAGTTGGTAGCGCTTATTAATAGCTATAAGCCAGAGCTTGTAATGAATATTGCATTGCCATATCAGGATTTGACAATAATGGATGCTTGCCTTATCTGTGGTGTTAATTATATGGATACTGCTAATTACGAGCCAGAGGACATAGAAGATCCAGAGTGGAAGGCTGTATATGAGACACGTTGTAAGGAAGAGGGATTCTCTGCATATTTTGATTATAGCTGGCAGTGGGCATATAAAGAAAAGTTTGAGAAGGCTGGTCTTACAGCTTTACTTGGTTCTGGCTTTGATCCAGGTGTTACACAGAGTTATTGTGCATATGCATTGAAACATCATTTTGATACAATTGAAACTATCGATATCTTAGATTGTAATGGCGGTGATCACGGATACCCATTTGCTACTAATTTCAATCCAGAGATTAATTTACGAGAAGTATCTGCACCAGGTAGTTATTGGGAGAATGGTCATTGGGTTGAGATTCCAGCCATGAGTATCAAGAGAGAATATGATTTTGATAAAGTTGGAATGAAGGATATGTATCTTCTTCATCACGAGGAAATAGAGTCATTAGCTAAGAATATTCCAGGGGTTAAGAGAATTAGATTCTTTATGACATTTGGACAGAGCTATCTTACTCATATGAATTGTCTAGAGAACGTAGGTATGTTGTCTACAACTCCTATTATGTATGAGGGTAAGGAGATTGTTCCTATTCAGTTTTTAAAAGCGCTTCTTCCAGACCCAGCAACACTTGGACCTAGAACAAAGGGTAAGACAAATATTGGCTGTATATTTACAGGCAAGAAGGATGGTGTAGATAAGACATATTATATCTACAATGTGTGTGACCATGAGGAATGTTATAAGGAAGTAGGTTCTCAGGCGATTTCTTACACTACAGGAGTGCCAGCTATGTGTGGTGCGTTAATGCTTCTTACTAAGAAATGGGATAAGAAGGGCGTGTATACTGTGGAGGAATTTGATCCAGATCCATATATGGAGGCGCTTTCTAAGTATGGTCTTCCATATGAGGAGAGTTTTGCGCCAGTGCTTGTAGATTAAAAAATACAATGATTTTGAATGTAATATATAAGTAATTTATAAGCTACATATAACTTATGAGAGGTATGTTATGAATAATTTAAATAATAGGAATTTATCCCCTTCATTTAAAGGTCTGGAAAAATATAATATAGCTGAGTTGTTTGGAAATCTGCCTACGCCAGCATATGTTTTAGACGAAGCTATGCTTAAAAGAAATGGTGAGATTTTAAAGGGAATACAGGATAGAACAGGATGTAAAATACTTCTTGCTCAAAAGGCTTTTTCTAATTTTAATATGTATGGCATATTAGGAAAATATCTTGCTGGTACAGAGGCTAGTGGCTTATATGAGGCTCGTCTTGGTGCTGAAGAAATGCCTGATGGAGAGGTTCATGTATTTTGTGGAGCTTATAAGGATGATGAATTCGAAGAGCTTCTTAAATATGCTGATCACATTGTATTTAATTCTGTAAATCAATTAGCTAAGTTTGGTAAAAGAGCTAAGGCAGCAGGGAAAAGTATAGGACTTCGTGTTAATCCAGAGTGCTCAACTCAGGAAGGCCATGAAATATATGACCCTTGTGCGCCAGGTAGTAGGCTTGGTGTGACAAAGGTGCAGTGGGATGAAAATATGACTGAGGAGTTAATTAATAGTCTAGATGGAATTCATTTTCATACACTTTGTGAGCAGGGAGCAGAGCCGTTAGAGGTGACGTTGAAGGTTGTAGAAGAAAAGTTTGGTAGCTTTTTATATAATTTGAACTGGATTAATTTTGGCGGGGGTCATCATATTACAAAGGATGACTATAATATAGATTTACTTGAACAGTTGATAAAACGTGTGCAAGAGGAGTATAAGGTTCAGGTGTATTTGGAACCAGGTGAGGCCTGCGCATTAAATGCGGGGTATTTAATTACAGAGGTTTTAGATATTACAAAAAATGGCGAGGTCACAAATATTATATTAGATGCTTCAGCAGCTTGTCATATGCCAGATGTTATTGAGATGCCTTATATGCCACCTATATATGGAGCGTATATAGCTGAGGATTTCGAGGAAGATTTAAGTCCTAGCAATAAGCATCTAGCTAGTGATGAGAAG
>JAFOCU010000326.1 GCA_017381055.1 Lachnospiraceae bacterium | reverse complement strand
TTAAAATCAATTTCTATTTACAATTATAGCACCTTTCTCTGTTTCTAAAATAGACGTTACAATTCTCGTTCATATCATCAAAATCGGTAAACAGATTATTCTTCTAATAAATTTTACAATCCCCTTATAATATTCAAATAATCTTGTCTCTGGTCAACCACTGCATACACAGTAACTACTTTTTGAATCTCATTAATCTTATAAAAAACAAGGTTTTTTTCTGTTACTAAAACCTTATATCCTTGTCTGCGCAAAATCATATAACGTGGATCTGTGCCCATATAAGGATTATCAGCAAGTAACATAATCTGTTTTTCTAATTCATCTAGCTTATCAAGAGCCACCTCTGCACCGAATTTTTCCGCAATATCAAGGATAATTTTGTGAATAAGGCTATCTGCTGTATCGGTTCTTAATACCGTATATTTATCCATTACGTTTCTCCTTTAATATTGCCCTTATATTGGCAAAGGTTTCTTCCATAGGAGCTACTCTTCCTGCATTAACATCTTCCTCTCCTTCTGCAAGAAGTTCAAGAAGTTCAATTCTTGCTTTCATACGATTATATTCTTCATAACCAAGAGATACTGTATCACCTCTTCCATTTACGGTAATAATCACCGCCTCTTTATCTTCTCTGCACTGCTTGGAAATTTCATTATAATGATTTCTTAAATCAGCTGATGGTCTAATTCGTTCCTGTAAAGCTAACATATCGCACCTCCGTTCTTATAGACAAATAATATCATAGTATGTCTATTATGTAAACATTTAATTCATTATCTGCGCGTAATGTGAAATTTTAAATTAATATTCGAACGAAACAAAACAACATACTCAACAAAAAAAAATACAGATTTCACTCTGTATTTTTCAAAACACTAATTTAGCTCTTTAGCTTTTGTCTTTGACCTAGCTTTTGGCTTTTTAACCTTTTCCTGCTCTATCAGAACTTTACCTATAGACTCACACAGCTCTGCCACAGCGAATTTTTCAGCATACCACATTCCATTACAATGAAGTCCTAACCACAGCATATGTGGTGTACACGTATGCTCATCTTCTAAACCACTACCTGTTAAGCGTTTTAGAGACTTTTCTAATCCTAATTCAATAATCATATCAACTATTTCACCCTTAATATCATTTGATGTTTCATTTGTCCTTAAGGAAGTTCCCCAAGCGATTATAATGTCTGCTCCACTATCTTTCTCATCATTCAATACTGATTTAATATATGCTATATTTTCATCACACTGCCTAAGCTGTTTTGTCATAGGTTTACTCTTAAACACATTAGGAAAGATATTAAGAACTCTTATACAGCTGTAACCCAACTCCCTAGCATGATTTAAAAGAAATAGAGTACTTTTATCCATTGTATATGGATTTAACAGTGAAACCGTTGGATATAGGCTTATAATAACCGCTGTACGCCCCTCAAAATCATATTTCTTCCTCACCTCATAAGTTTTACTTCCATCTGCTTCACCTATTATTGTTGATTCAATATTATATACACACTCTTCCATTACATTTCCTCCTAACTGTTCCAAAAGGTCATTTCTTTTCGGTACTTGTACCAAAAAGCTTTTTTGACCTTTTGGTACACTTTTTTGTATAAATCTGCCCTATACCAAAAGGTAAACCTTTTGGTGCTCTAATCTACTTCTTCACTAGCCTATAAAACGATGTCTTTGAAATCCCCAACATATTACAAGCTTCCATTGTTCCTATTTCTTTATTCTTCCACTGTTCTATTATAGCTACTGAAGTTTTAGGTAATACTGCATTAGGTCTTCCTAGATGTTTTCCTTTAGCTTTAGCAGCATCAATACCTTGTCTCTGACGTTTCCTGATAGTCAATCGCTCTTGTTCTGCCATTGAAGCTAACACCTCTATCAAGATATTATTTATCATCTCTATTATCCATTCTTGCCCTTTAGGCACCTGAATCATTGATGTTGGAAGGTCTAATATCATTAGTCTTATTTCATGCTCCTTGAACCACTGTAGTTCACCTTTGATATCCCCTTTTGCTCTTGATAATCTGTCCAAACTCATTATATACAGAATATCTCCTGCTCTTAATCCTAAATGTCCTTTTAAAGCTTGATATCCTGGACGATTTAAGTCCTTACCTGATTGCTTATCGGTAATGATATTCTCTTGAGCTACATACTCAGATAAGGCTTGTATCTGCCTATCTAAATTCTGCTCTGTTGAAGATACACGTGCATACCCAAATACTCTTCCATTTTCACTCATATTGGTAGTCTCCTTTCTTAGTTTCTATGTATCCTATATAGTATAGTATATAATTATCTAAGAGTTGGTTTTACAGGTACTATAGTTGAGTATTTGTCCAAACTAATGTAATAAGGTTACATATTAGCATTTAGTGTCATTTATAGGTACTTTTAGGGAACAAATTTATAGAAAGCAACAACTTGCGAAGCAAGATGGTGCTTTCTATTCAATATTTCTTAGAAGGAGGGCTTTAAAATGCGTGAATACAGTTTGCAAGATCCTGAATATCGAAAGACAGTTGATTTAAGGAACTATAAGACAATTATAGAAGATTCAGTTCATCAAGTTTCATCTGATGCTATAGTTACAGTATTCAAAGATAGATATACCATTACACCAGACCTAACCAAAGGTCAGTTAATCAAGATTGGTAGACTTATTGCACATACGAACCTTGGGCAGTATTGTATGATTAGACCAATTCTATTCAAAGGTGAAGTAATTGATACCGACAGTTCTGAACAGAATGAAAATAACACTCAAAAGAAAGGTCGCTACCGATAATGATTACAAACTCACTCTCACAACCAGAAAAAGACAGTAAGTGCACTTGCATCGTGTACTTACTGTTTTTATTCTGCTCTATAGTGAAGATTTTAAGCTTTTTAGACAGATTGTGGTAAACAAACTAATAGAAGGATACCTTATGGTAGTTTTAGTCCTTCTTAAATCAATTATGGAGGTTAAGTTATGGAAGTAAAGAAAGCAAAAAAAGTTATTGCAAGACCAGCTCAAGTTAATTCAAATCATCAACCATCAGCTAATACAGGTGTGCGTACTGCTGTTGCTGTTACTAGACCTACATTTATAGGAATTAAAGATGTACAAAGATTATATTTCCCTATGCTCTCACTCAAGAAAATTAGAAAGATAGTTACTCTTCACGTTCATACAATCAAAGTCGGTAATAAGTTCCTTGTAAGTAAAGACCAGCTAGAGAAATTATTATCAAATCCTGATATTAAAATACTGTAAGTACCAATTATGATTTTTATAAGGTTAATTAATCTCACATCCTCCACTTAAAATAAAATACCAGTAAGTACACGATATGTACTTACTGGTGGTTAAACATAGTTTTATATAATTCACTATAAGACTGGTATTTTCAATTATTAGACAAACAATTGGAATTTGACGCTCTGACAAACTGAAATTTATCTCTCCTTTTGCACTTTGCGAATATAACTTTTTGCATTTATAACTAATAGAACAGAATACGCTATTGTCATAGCCAGCGGAATTGCCGCAAACCAAAGACTGATTTTCACATCACTGCTCTCTATCAAAATTATAGAAGCTATTGTGAATCCACAACAAAGCATTTCCAGGGCAAACATAATAATAGCCCTTAATACCGCTTGCTTTTTTTGTTTATCCGCATAATCTGCAACCGCTAATATTGTTTCTTTTACTTCATCATTCATATTCTCACTTTTCCTTTCTCCATCAATGATTTCCCGGATGTCAACTTCATAGAACTCAGCTATCTCAACAAGCATACTGATGTCCGGCATATTACTTCCCGTCTCCCAACGTGATACCGTTCTCTGCGCTACACCAAATTCATTGGCTAACTGTTCCTGGGTAAGACCTTTTTCATTTCTCAATTGTTTCAGAAAACAACCTGTTTTTTTCTGATCCATTTTCCTCCTCCTTTCATCGATAGACTACCATTTCTAATGCTTAAATAAAACGACACAAAGTGAGTAAATGCCGTATTTACGCCACTAGACATCGAATGTCTAATTACTATTTATCCAATTAACAAAATTCAAGTTTTTCTAACTGTTCTACATATTGGAATTTGACTTATTGTTTCGGCTCGGTATGATATTCAATACCGAACTCATCCAAATCAGCAATAGTGGCTCTTCCTGCATTCAGAGCAGTTACAATATCTTCCGAGTTGCCATTGTTGTATGTGACCATAATGTAATGGCTCTTGATGACATTGAAATAGTATCTATTTGTTTCATCCTCGTAAAACAGTTCTTCTGCTTCGGCACAAGCAAGCTGTTCTTCTTTGGCTCTGTCATGAATTCCAACAATAAACCTTGTTTCACCAGGAATTTCGCTCCAATCTATGGTTATTTCAGTAGATTGGTTTTCGCTATTTTCTGTGGCTATTGTATTTTCAATATTACCTGTCGGAGTTATTGCTTCTGTTTCCATGTCTGCCTTGGAGCATCCAGCAAGAGTCAACAAACAAGACAATACCAAAAATAACGCAATAATCTTTGTCATACAATCACACCCCTTTCGTCAAATTCAAATTCGTAATATATAGAGTGAAGAGTATACAACTCTTTGCTCTTTATTTTATGATGAAGGTGATTGGCCTACGAAATTTGCGTGTCTGTCCATAGTCTTGAGTTTGTCGAGAAGCATCGTCTGACCTGCAATAAGGTAGGTATTTACGTCATCTGAGGTAACGCCCTCGAGAAGCGGTACGCCCTCGGGCTGATTATTACCCGTCATAGTAGCACCCGTGAGTGTCCACTTACGTACGGTATTCAGCTTCAACTCGTCCTTCTTCTCAAAATCAAGATAATGCGAGGTGTAAGACATATAATTCTGCCCGCACTCACACTCACATCCAAAGCGATGGAATACATCTGCATAACCCGATGCATCGATTATCATTTTACACTCAAAATACTCACAGCCGCTCTTG
>JAFOCU010000325.1 GCA_017381055.1 Lachnospiraceae bacterium | reverse complement strand
TCTAATAAGTTTACTGATACAAGTGTGGATACACCCTTTTCTTGCATTGTGATACCATAAAGTCTATCTGCCGCAGCCATTGTTCCTCTTCTATGAGTAATAACAATAAACTGTGTATGATCAGTAAGCTTATGTAAATATCCTGCGAATCTTACTACGTTTGAATCATCTAACGCCGCTTCAATCTCATCAAGAAGACAGAATGGCGATGGCTTAAGATTCTGAATTGCAAAAAGTAATGCTATAGCTGTAAGAGCCTTCTCACCACCTGAAAGCTGCATCATATTCTGAAGTTTCTTACCTGGTGGCTGCGAAATAATTGAAATATCTGCTTCTAAGATATCCATATCCTCATTAAGCTCGATAGTACCCTTACCACCACCAAAGAGTTCCTTAAATACCTTATCAAACTCAGTCTTAATCTCAACAAACTTCTCAGAGAACTGATTACGCATTCCTGTATCAAGCTCTTCAATAATCTTTTCAAGATTCTCAGCTGCAAGCACAAGATCATCATGCTGTGTCTTTAAGAATACATATCTTTCTGATACATTCTTATATTCTTCAATAGAATTAACATTTACATCGCCTAAGTCTCTTATTTCACTCTTAAGAGTAGCAATGTTCTTCTTTATAGCCGAAAGGTTATTAAGCTCTTCATTCTTCATTGTAAGAGCTACACTATATGTGATCTCATATTCATCCCACATATAGTTAACCTGCTTTTCGTTTGATTCTTCAAGCTTTTCCCTCTGACTTGATAAACGATAGATTTCTTTATCCAATTCATTAATATGATTTGAGATTTCTTCTCTCTTAGTAATGAAATCTTTATGTTCTCTAGTCTGAGCATCTTTATTTGCCACAAGTTTTTCTACTTCAGCCTCTAACTGTTCCTTCTGCTTTTTAGCAGCCTCAATTCCATTTTCGATACTCTCAATTTCCTTAAGTCTATCAAGAACAGTAGTTGTTGCATCTTCAGCATTAGCCTTTATAAGTGTTAATTCCTCATTAAGTTTAAGTGTTTCCGCATCAAGCTTAGCAGTATTCTCTCTTATAAATTCAAGCTTCTGTTTTAAGCCTTGGTAGCCAAGCTTCATTTCCTGATTCTTATCTACTTCCATAGCTTCAAGCTTTCTTTGTTCTTCTACTTCAAGATTTAATGAAGCAATCTTTTCTTCAATAAGCTTATTCTTATCATCAAAACTTAAAAGCTCAACACTTAAATTATCATAATTAGACTTAATATCAGTAATCTGATTTGCAATCTCTGCATTTTCCTTGCCTAAATCCTCATAGCTGTCTGCTAATTCCTGCTTCTTCTCACCAGCCTTATTCATATTCATCTTAACAGTATTCTGTAAGATATACTGCTCATTAAGAATAAGCTTGAGTTTTTCTAACTCTTCATTTGCAGCTCTTGATTCAGTTTCATTAGCTGCAAGTTTTTCCTTAATAGCTTCATTTTCAGACTTAATAAGCTCTAATGATTTTTCAAGCTCCTCAATTTCTCTTCTTCTACCTAAGAGATTTGAGTTATTCTTAAATGCACCACCAGACATTGAACCACCTGCATTAAGAAGTTCTCCTTCAAGTGTAACAATTCTAAGTGTATAGTTATACTTTCTAGCTATAAGTAATGCATTATCGATTGTATCTATTACTACTATTCTTCCAAGAAGATACTTAGCTATATTTTCCCATTCCTTCTTAATCTGAACAAGGTCACATGCTAAGCCAATAACACCCTTTTCTGTTAAAACTCGTTCATTTGAGAAACCTGTTTTATTTGCAATACTGCTAAGAGGAAGGAATGTAGCTCTACCAAATTTTCCTCTCTTCAAATATTCAATAGCTTCTTTCGCTGTTGTCTCTGTATCTGTAACAACATTTTGAATATTTCCACCAAGTGCTGTTTCGATAGCTGTCTCATATTTCTTATCAACCTTGATAATATCAGCAACAACACCGACAATACCCTTTTCTTTTTCCTTAAGCTCCATTATCTTCTTTATAGAATTGCCATAGCCTTCATATCGCTCTGTCATATTCTTTAAAGCTTCAAGATTTGAACTTACCTGATGATATTTTCTCTGCTTATCTTCTCTTTCTTTTATGAGATTAGCAGTCTCTTTCTTATATTCAGAAAGTTTATTTTCTATTTCCTCAGTTTGAGAACTATACTGAATAATCTCGTCATTAACCTTCTTGAATTCTTCCTCTAATTCAGCAATAATCTTATCCTGTTCTTCTTTGTCGCTCTTAGACTTGATAAGTTTCTGGCTCAACTCAGCTTTTCTAATGTTGATTTGCTCAAGCATTGTGTCATAACGCTGAATCTTAGCCATAACACCTGACTTCTCATTAAGAAGCTCAATTATCTCAGACTTAGACTTTTCAATATCCTCAAGAAGAGTATTTATCTTACTTGAAATCTCAGCCAACTTACCATCAGCTTCATTCTGAACCTTT
>JAFOCU010000324.1 GCA_017381055.1 Lachnospiraceae bacterium | reverse complement strand
CAGTTGTAAACGATCTTAGCTTTAAAATGGAAGAGCCAGGTGTTTATGCGTTATTAGGAACTAACGGCGCAGGAAAGACAACTACAATCAGAATTATATTAGGTATGTTATCTTATGATTCTGGCCAGGTTCTCTGGGATGGAAAAGAGCTTAATCCAATAGAGTTAAATCTTGGTTATCTTGCAGAGGAGAGAGGTTTATATCCTAAGTTTACACTTATGGATCAGCTTCTTTATTTTGCAAAGCTTAAGAAAGTACCAAAGAGCTTAGCTAAGGAAAGAATTAAGTATTGGGCTGAAAGATTAGAGGTTACAGAATATTTATATCAGCCAGTAGAGGCTAAGAAGTCAAAGCTTGGCAAAAAGAAAAATAAGCCAAAGACAGCAGATCAGTTATCAAAGGGTAATCAGCAGAAGATCCAGCTTATGGCTGCTTTATTATCTGATCCAGAGTTTATCGTTTTAGATGAGCCACTTAGTGGTCTTGATCCTGTTAATACAGACTTATTCAAGGGTATTATCAAGGAACTTATAGATGCAAAGAAGTATGTTATTATGTCTAGTCACCAGATGCCTACAATCGAGGAATTCTGTAAGGATATTACTATATTAAATAGAGGAAATGTGGTATTACAGGGGGATTTAAATGAGATTAAGAAAAGCTATGGTCGTGTAAACATGCTTGTTAAGTGTGAAGGCAAGGATATTAAGCCATATATTGAAGAGTTTAATTTATCTATTGTAAATGAAACACCAGATGGATATCAGCTTAAGGTAACTAGCGAGGATCAGGCATCTAAGTTTTTAGCTAAGCTTGTAGCAGAAAAGGTTACTGTAATTAAATATGAGCTTCGTGAGCCATCACTTCACGAAATATTTGTTGAAAAGGTGGGGGAAGCACATGAAGAATAGATTTACAGGTATAATGAATGTATTTAAATTTGCATACATACAGTCTGTAAAAGGTAAGGCATTTGCTGTTGTGATGATTATCTTGTGCAGTTTGGGATTATTTGCATTGCCTGTTATTAATGCTATTTCAAAGGCTTCAGAGGATGAAACAGAAAAAGCAAATGCAGAACTTATTAGTAAAATATATGTATGTGATAAGGCACTTGACGGAAAACTTGCAGAAAATATAGTTGACATAATTAAAGAAAGTGTCGAATATGGCGGAAAAGATTGTGCTATTGTGTCAGAAGATGAGTACGATGATACATATAATGCAATAAAAGCGTCAAAAAATGGCGAGATATTAGTTGAGATAACATATGGTAGTGATCCAGAAAGCTTAGCTTATGGATTTTCATATGTAGTATATTATGGTGAAAAAGTTGAAAAGCTTGATGAAGCTAGTGATGAGTTTGCTACCTATGTAGATGGAATACATAAGGAAGCTTTAGGAAGAAGCTATGCTCCGACACAAGAAGGTGCGAATTTGTTATCTTATAAATTTATTAGTGAAACAATTATGTTAGATAGCGAAGGCGAGGTTGTGGAAGAGGAAGTTGCTCTTGATGGCATAGAATATTGGATATCTTATATATTCTTAATGGTATCAATATTTGCCATAAGTATTTTAGGAGCAAAGGTTTCTGAGCAGATTGTTACAGAAAAATCATCAAAGGTTATTGAATACATAATGACATCTATAAAGCCTATGGCTCTTGTAACTGGTAAGGTATTAGCGTCTTTAAGTGTTTTATTAACTATGCTTGGAGGTGTAGTATTATCTTTTGTAGGCTCTATATTCTTAAATGGTTTCTTTTTTAAGGAAGCAGATGGAAGTATGGCGTTGCCAGGATTTGTAAAAAGTATAATTGAGCATAAGGCATTTGATGGTGTAGGCATTATGAATATTATTTCTGCTTTAGTGGTATTCGTTTTGGGATACTTAATGTTTGGTTTTTTAGCAGGAATTGCAGGTGCTACAGTGTCTAAGGTTGAAGAGATGGCTGAAGGACTTAAGATATTTACTTTTGCTATGATTATTGGAGCATATGTGGTTATTGCATATATGAGTTCAGCTACAGCAGGAGCTGATTGGGGTGCATTCACAAACTTTGTATATTTATTCCCATTATGTGCACCATTCATTGTGCCATCATCATTGCTTTTAGGAAAAATGTCTATTGGTTTGGGATTGCTATCAGGTGCTATATTAATAGTTATGATTGCGTTGTTAATGATATTTGTAGCTACAGTATATGAATATTTGATTTATTATAATGGTTCACCAATGAAGCTTAAAGAACTTATAAAGATATTTAGGAAAAAGGGGGGAGCGAAGTAATGGAAAAGAAGGGAATGTTTTCAGGCTGGAAAGATGTATTTTCATTTACAGCAGCTCAAAATATTAAAGGTAGTTCGTATAAGCTAGTAACAATTCTTATTGGAGTACTTGTTGCAGTAATATTTGGTGCAATAAGTGTTATTATGGCTATTATGCAGTCTGATGATACAGACGCAATAGATATTGAGGATGACTTTACAAAGAAGATATCTACAGTATATCTTGTAGAGAATGATGTCATCCAAGATGATATGATGAAGATGCTTGTAAATACTGCATTGACATTAGAGGGTGTAATAGATTCTACTATCACGGTTAATTCAATAACTGAGGACCAGGCTAATGAGTTAATGAGTGAAGAAAAGTCTGTTGTAGTAAAATTAGAAGATAAGGGTGATAAGGTTATATCTTTTAATGCAATCACTCCAAGTGATGATGAGGATAAAAAGGATGTAGCTGAAGAATACTTAGGTTATGTTGTAAACTTTATAGATGTATATGGAAGTACTATTGCAGGTGTTTCTGAAGCAGATATGTTGTATTTTGTAGTACCGTATTCAACACAGTCAGTATCTGTTAATGACACAGCTAAAAATATAAGTGTAACATTAGCTAATGCATTAGTTCCGATGATTATTTCAATGCTTTTATTCTCAATGGTTAATTTGTATGGACAAAATGTTACAAAGGTAGTTGTTTCAGAGAAGTCATCAAAGCTTATGGAAATGTTACTTACATCGGTTAAACCATATGCATTGATAACAGGAAAGGTTTTAGCTATCGTATCTCTTGCTATAGGACAAGTAGCAGTTTGGATTGGATTTGGATTCGGTGGATATAAGTTTGGAAATGTTATTGCTACTAGCATCAATCCTGATTATGTTAACTATGTAGATGGCATTATAGAGATTATTTCTATGGATAATGGAGCTAAAGCATTTACTTGGTATTCATTTATTATAGCATTTGTATTTGTTGCAATAGGTTTCCTTATGTTTTCTGTGTTAGCAGCTTTAGTAGCAGCATCAATAAGTAAACTTGAGGATTTATCTACAGGAATGACTTTATTCCAGTTGCCAGTTATGGTTGGTTGGTTAACAGTTTATTTAGCACCATTATTTAATAATAAGGTACTTGATAAGTTGATAAATTATGTACCGGTTACATCGCCATTTAGTGTGCCAGGTAGCATAGTTTTAGGAAAATGTAGCATAATAGAGAGTGTGATTTCACTTCTTTTATTATGTGCGACAACATTAGGTCTTATCTTATTTACTGGTAAAGTATATAAAGGAAAGTTATTTAATAGAAAGTAATTTTGAATTTGGTATATTCTAGATTATTATAGGGAAAGTACTACTCTTTGGTTGGTGCTATATGGAGAAGAGCATGGATAAAAAGAAGACTTTAACTAAGGAAAAAGTTTTAAAGGTAGGAAAAAGAATATTGATATGTATTGGGGCTTTGATACTTGCTGGCATAATTGCTATAGTTGGAATTAATCTTCTTGTTATAGCAACTACCAGCGGTAGAATATTAAGTATAGAGGAAGCATCAAAGGAAGATAAGGTAGATTGCATAATTGTATTAGGAGCTGCAGTTAGACCAAATGGAACTCCAAGCGCTATGTTAAGAGATAGATTAGAAAAGGCAGTGGAGCTATACGAAGCAGGCGTTTCTGATACAATTATTGTAAGTGGTGATCATAGAGAAGATAATTATGATGAGGTTAATACTATGAAGTATTTCCTTATGGATGCAGGAATTCCATCGGAGGACATCTTTATGGACCATGGAGGATTATCTACATATGACACAATGTATAGAGCAGTTAATGTATTTGGTGTAAAGAAGGCAGTTGTAGTCACACAGAAGTATCATATGTATAGAGCTTTGTATATAGCAAAAAGTCTTGGGATAGATGCTTATGGCGTAAATGCAAAGGAAGTTTCTTATAGTGGACAAGCTAAAAGAGATATTCGAGAAGTGTTGGCAAGAATTAAGGATGTAGGCTTAAGTATCACAAAACCAGAATCAGAGGTTACTGGTGGTAAAATATCTTTATCAGGAAGTGGAGATATAACTAATGACAAATAAAAAGCTTGTAAAAAGAATTACTGCATCGTTAGCTGCATTGATAACAATTATTGGTGCAGGTCTTGGTATAAATGAGCTAAATAATGAAAAATCCCCTGGGCGTCATAAACCTAAGGGGAATATAGAGGTTCATTATATGGATGTAGGTCAGGGAGATGCTACCCTTATAAAATGTGGAGAAGCAACTATGCTTATTGATGCAGGAGAAAATGATAAGGGAAGTGAAGTTTGGAGTTACCTTAAGAGTCAAAATGTAATTAAGCTTGATTATGTTATTGGAACTCATCCTGATTCGGATCATATAGGCGGAATGGATGTTATTATATATAAGTTTGATTGCGATAATATATTTATGTCAGAGTTTAAGAAGGAAACAAGAACCTACGAAGATGTATTTGAGGCGGCAAAGAGCAAAAGTTATAAAATAACTTATCCTAAACCGGGAGAAACTTATACATTAGGAGAAGCTACATTTACAATTGTGGCACCTAATGAAGAATATGATGATGCAAACAATGCTTCTATAGGAATATATTTAGAATTTGGAGAAACAAGTTTTCTTTTTACTGGTGACGCAGAATATACAGCAGAAGAGGATATTTTAGCTAGTGGCTTTAATATTGATGCTGATGTATATAAAGCAGGGCATCATGGCAGTAGAACTTCATCTAGTGATGAGTTTTTAGAAGAAGTGAAGCCACAGCTCCCTTCATCGTCTGCATCACAATGCGCTTGGCATCTTCGGGATACATTCCCATTTCCACACCACCTTCCACTGCGGCACGAATAT